>JAYUHG010000373.1:0-7018 GCA_043767195.1 Gammaproteobacteria bacterium
CGGCGCATTGCCGTCGCAGAAATTCCATGGACCGGGTTTTGTCGTTATTCAGATGCAGGTACTGCCCATTCGGGCCGAGCACGAAACTGGAATATTCACGGGTCTTGATCTCCAGGCCGTAGCGGTGCAGTTCCAGATCGTTGATGACCTTGGGATTCAGCAGACTCACGGTGTAGGAGCAGGTGGAATTTCGATAACCGGGATGGAACTCCTCAGTCACCGCCGCGCCGCCAATGATATGACGCCGTTCCACCACTTTCACGCGCAGGCCGGCACGGGCGAGATAGCCGGCGCAGGTCAGGCCGTTGTGTCCGGCGCCTATAATTACCGCATCGAATTCTTTCGGTTTGCCCATTGCCCATTCCTTCGCGAAAGCGCGCCAGCCCCAAGCCGGCATTGAATCACCCGCGAGGAATTACACCATGAACCGAGATAATGATCTTCCCGGCTTATGAATCAGGAGAATGGGGCATTTCCCGGGAACTACTGAATTAGCCCCTGTACCGTCATGCCGGTGAAAACCGGGGTGACGCGCCGGGGTGACGCGCCTGGGTGTCGGCGCCGGCAAGACGGCCTGGCGACTTGTTCAGAGCTTCCCTAGGTATTTCTGGCCGCGAATTGCTTGCGAAAACTGAGCGGCGTAGTGCGCGCAAATCTTTGAAATGCCGAATAAAACGCCGATGGGGAATTGAAGCCAGCGGCATTTCCAACCTGCAATACCGATTGCCCGGCGCAGGCCGGGTCACGCAACATTTCCTGCGCCGCGGCCACGCGCTGCCGATTGACGAAATCCCGATAGCTCATGCGGTATTCCCGGTTAATCACCTGGGACAGATAGGTCGGAGAGATCCCCAGCCGCTGTGCCAGCAGGCCCAGGGATAACTCCGGGTCCGCAAATCCACGCTCCGTGATCACCAGGCGCTCCAGCTTCCCGCGAATGGCACGGATGGTTTCTTCCGACAGGTGGGTGCGCTGATACTTGTCCAATGTGCCGCTCTGCTCAGCGGCGGTGCGTGTGCGATGCATGCCGCGCTGCAGGCTGTTGACATCGTAATAGGATGTACACGTGTGGATGCGATCCCGGCGCACGATGAGAAAATCCACGCCGGCAAAGGAAGCCTTGTCGCCGGATTCCGGCAGATTGAAGATGGACTCGATACCCTTGCCGCGCATCACCCATTGCACCGCCAGCGTCCCGCCCAGCGACCCGGTGCGATTGATGATCTCGTACTCCATGTCCGGGTAGCGCTCAAAGCTTTCCTCGCAGTAGGCGATGATCTCATCGCCCACGATTTCCTTTTCTTGCACACTGTCTATGTAGCAACCATCCGTTGTAAAACAGCGGCGCACCGCCTGGGCATCCTGATCATTCCAGGCTCCCATGTAGCGGTCCACGATGTCGTCAGGTTTCGGATCTGGGCACATGGGTATGGCTGCGAAAAGAATGTCAGTCCGGTTCGGCCAGGTATTGGCCGGTGAGACGGCAGGCAGTTTCCACCAGCATAGGCGTGAGTTCCCGGGCGGTTTGGGTTTCCTGGCGGGTGTGAACCCAGCCCAAATAGGTGAAGCCACGGGCGACGATAAACAAGGGCAGATGACTAAGATCATGATCTGTCAGCGGACGCGCCATGCGATACCCCTTGGTCAGGGCAGCGCGCGCGGCGGGAAAATATTCCGCGTCCTGGTGGAAATAGAGTGTCGTGGCCAGATCGAACAGGTGCCAGCCGAAACCGGCGTCATCGAAATCAATGGGTCGCACCTGTTCGCCATCCACCAGCAGATTCTCCGGCGTGAAGTCCGCGTGGATCAGGCTGTAGGCATCGGGGCGGCGGCCAAAGGCCTGCAGATCCCGCCGCACACGTTCGCGGCCCCGTTGGATCACATCACGTTGCTCCGAGGTGAGCGCCGCCAGTTCCCAGAAGCGGCCCCAAAACGGGTTGTCGCCCACAAGCCCTTCGGTGTCCCAGGCATGGCGCTGGAATCCGCTGGGTACGCGCCAGGCGCTGGCCTGGTTGTGCATGTGACCGGTGAGTTTGCCGATGGTGTGGAAGGTGCGCGCAATTTCCACTTCGCTGCCAGTCACGCCACTGTCGGAGCTGCCCAGTTGATTGCCATCCACCCAGGCAAACAAATCCACCTGTCGTGGTTCAGGCACACTGTCGTGGGCGACTTTTATAAACAGATCGCCGGAACGGGCCGGGATCAAATTGGGAACATGAATGCCATCGGCTGCCAGCGCCCGCATCCACAGTAGCTCGGAATGTAATTCGGCGTCGGTGTGGTAGGCGTGGCGATGTATGCGCAATGCATAGCGGGTGCCGTCGGTCCCGGTGGCGCGAAACACGGCGTTCTCGCGCATCTTGATGATATCGAGAGTCGCGCCTTGCAGGTTCCAGTGGGGCAGGGCGGTTTGTGCCAGGGTGGTCAGGTGTTCACCCTGTTGCGCGGGTGTGAGTGAATAAAAACCGGTCACAGGGCGGCCAGGGCCTCATCCAGGGTTTGCAACAGCAGGTCGGCATTGTCCCGGGAGAACGGCATGGGTGGGCGCATCTTCAACACATTGTCCTGTTGTCCGATGCGACTCAGCAATACGCCGCGCTCACGCATGTTGTTCACCAGACGTTTGGTTTCCTCCGTGGCGGGAGCTTTGGTCTTTTGATCGCGCACCAGCTCGGCGCCAAAGAAAAATCCGCGACCGCGCACATCGCCGATGATCGGGTGTTTCTGTTGCAGGCGACGCAATCCGGCAATGACGTAATCACCCACATTGCGGGCATTGTTGACCAGGTCTTCCTCTTGAAGCACATCCAGCACCGCCTTGCCCACGGCGCAGGACACCGGATTGCCGCCGAAGGTATTGAAGTACATCACCTGATTGCGAAACTTGGACATGATCTCCGCGCGCGCAATTACGGCCGCCAGCGGATGACCGTTGCCCAGCGGCTTGCCCAGCGTGACCAGATCCGGTATCACACCGTATTGCTGATAGCCCCACATATGATTGCCCATGCGGCCCAACCCGGGTTGCACCTCATCGGCGATATACAGACCGCCGGCCTTGCGCACATGCTCAATGGCCAGGCGCATGTACGCAGGTGGGACATCGGGCAGCCCTTCGCTGGAGAAGATGGTATCCACCAGTAATGCGGATAAGCGCAGACCATCGGCATGCAGACTATCAATGGCGCCTTTCACTTCATCGGCATAGTGCCGTGCCAGCGCGTCACCGCTCAGGCCATGGGGCCCGTGATAACTACTGGGCGACTGGATCATGCGAATGTGTTTCCCGAAGCCCTCGGGCGGCGGAAAGATGCTGCTGATTTGCGCCACCGCCGCGGAGTTGCCGTGGTAACCCCAATTGCTGCAAATGATACCGGTGCCACCGGTGACGAAATTGGCCATGCGCATGGCCAGCTCATTGGCTTCGGTGCCACTGCAGACGAAGGCGACGGTGGACAGGGGAGCGTCGAACAAACCGATCAGTTGTTCCGCGTAATCCAAAATAATTTCGTGCAGATAACGGGTGTGGGTATTCAGGGTGGCCGCTTGCCGGGTCAGAGCCTCTACCACCCGCGGATGGCAATGACCCACATGGGGCACATTGTTATAGCAGTCCAGATACCTTCGGCCATCGGCGTCATAGACCCAGACGCCTTCACCGCGCACCAAGTGTATGGGCTTGTCATAAAACAGCGGGTTGCCGGGGCCCAGCAGGCGTTCGCGGCGGGCAAGGAGGTCTTCGATACGCATGGGCGGCTATTCTAGCGGGTATCAGAAGCATAGGCGGTACCCGTCCGTCGCCCCGGCGAATGCCGGGGCCCAGTGGCGTTGACTGTTTATCTCCCGGGCCGATGCTGAATATGCTCCGGCGTAATCTCCGCCAGACTGCGCACACCCAAAAGCGCCATGGTGACGAGCACTTCACTACGCAACAGATCCAGCGCCCGTTCCACACCCGCTTGCCCTCCCGCTGCCAGACCATATAAGTAGCCCCGGCCAATGGAGCAGGCACTGGCGCCCAGGGCCAGGGCCTTGACCACATGATTACCACGCCGCACACCGCCATCCACGATCACATCCAGCGCATTGCCGATGCGATCACGGATCGGTCGCACACAATCCACCGGTGCCGGCGTCCCTTCTAATTGCCGCCCGCCATGATTGGAGATCATGATGCCGCGAGCGCCGATGTCCACGGCATGTTGGGCGTCTCCGGAAGACTGCACTCCTTTAATTACCACCGGCCCATCCCACTGTTGCACCAGCCACTCGGCATCCTTCCACGTCAGTGTGCGATCAAACTGGCTGTTGATGAAGCCAATGAGACTGGTAGTGGTGCGGGCGGCGGCGACCCGGTGGGACACGTTGGCCAGTTCGAATTTCGGATTGAGCAAGGCATGCAGGGACCAGGCCGGGTGAGTCATGAAGCTCCACCAACTGGCCGCCGTCCATTTCGGCGGCAGCATCATGCCGGTGCGCTTGTCGCGTTCGCGATTACCCTGCACCGCTGTGTCCACAGTCAGGCACAACGCCGCGTATCCGGCGGCCTTGCAGCGCTGAATGAGTTCCGTGGTCAATCCGCGATCCTTGAAGATGTAAAGCTGGAACATCTTTGGCCCGGTTGTCAGTGCGCCAATATCCTCCAGTTTCGTGGTGGCCACCGTGGACAGGGAATACAACGTACCGAATTTCGCCGCTGCCCGGGCTACCGCCGGCTCGGCCTCGTGATGGAACAATCTCGACATGCCCGTAGGCGCCAGGAATACCGGCCAGTCCAGTTTCAACCCGAGCAGCGCAGTGGTGGCATCCACCTGCGCCACGTCACGCAATTGCGTCGGCAGCAGTTCGTAGTCGTCAAATGCCGAGGTGTTTCGGCGCAGGGTCCACTCGTCATCCGCGCCGCCTTCGAGATAATGAAACAACGGCGCCGGCAGACGCTTGAACGCCAGTTCGCGGAGGTCGGAGAGGTTATGGCAGTTACTCAGGCGCACGGGGTTTGGGGTGATTCACTTTACACACGCCATTCCATGCTGTTTACCCCGGACGATTTCCGGGTTGCGTATGTGATGCGTCAGGGCTGCGCCATTCCAGCTTATGCGGATCGAATCCATGCTCGATGGTCGGCTTAATGACGCGAAAATAGGGCGAAAGGTCAAAGTCCCTGGGCGCGTACAGGCTGTGGTGCCGGATATGAAGTATCTCCCTGTAGCTTTCCGCACAGGCCGGATCAGCCGATTTCTCAATGACAACTTCCGGTAGTATCGGGTAATTGATGGACTGAAACGCCTCGGCGATCAGTGACGAACAGATGGCCCGGGTCGGATCACCACTGCCCAGTGCGATCAGACGCCGACGCCAACTCGAGGGCACCGGTGGCGCCTGGATCAAATAGCGGGCCAGATCGAAGACATTCTTGAGGTCATACTTGCTGCCGAGGCGTGACATCACATGGTTCACCACGCTATCAATTTCTTCAGTGCTAAGCCCGACCGGCCGACAGATTCGGGTATGCAGATTGCAATACAAACTCAATGGCACGGTACGCACGCCGGCGAGGATATCCGCCTCGACCAGTACCGGAGTCCCCTCGGTCAGGCTCTGGACGCCCGGGGCATCAACAATACACAGCGCGGCGTGGGACCAGGTGGATTGGGTCAGGTATTTTACCGCGCTGGAAAAACGACTGGAGCCCTCCACCAGCAGAATGTCGCCTTTCCTCAATGGCGCCGCAAACACCTCCGGCCTGGAGGTGGCCGGGCGCTGGTAGCTGGGGCGGGCCTTGGCCAGATAGCGAGCCAGCCAATAACCGGGCAATTCCAGCAGGGATACGCTCATGGGAAAGTGGGCACTTGTTGTCGTTCCGATCAGCACTGACGCTGCGCTTGAACATGGTCATAATAACGAATGTATTATCAAGCACAATGTGGAATTGCTGAGTCCGGTTAAAGTCAAATGAACGGAGCCCGCACTGAGCGAATGCGAATGGGCTCCGCGGAATGACAAACTGAGGCACTAGCGTAAATTATCAACCTGGCGACGAACCATCAATCAAAGGGATGATCTGAATTCATGAGCACGCTGCTGTTATGTCTCTTCCTGTGCGGTGTTCTGGGAATGACGCTGGCGTTTATGCGTACACCACTCTGGGCGTGGGCGCTGTCGTTTGCCGCGTTGTCGGCCCTGCTCAGTTATTTTGCGCCCTGGCCGCTGGCGCAGGGTATCGTGCTTGGGTTTGGCTATCTGCTGATCTTCGTTCCGTTACTGTGCATCCCCCTGCGCCGCCGCATCTTCAGTACCCACCTGTTCAAGCTCTACAAAGGCATATTGCCGCCCATGTCGGACACCGAGCGCGAGGCGCTGGAGGCCGGCAGCGTTTGGTGGGACGCGGAACTCTTCAGCGGCAAACCGGACTGGAAGAAATTGCTCTCCCTGCCGGCGCCAAAATTATCGGCTGAAGAGCAGGCATTTCTGGACGGCCCGGTGGAGGAACTGTGCCGGATGATGGATGACTGGCATATCACCCAGGAACGCTATGACCTGCCGCCGCAGGTTTGGGAGTTCATCAAGCGCGAACGCTTCTGGGCGATGATCATCCCGAAGCAATACGGCGGGCTGCAATTTTCCGCGCTCGCCCATTCGGCAGTGGTCATGAAGCTCTCAACCCGCAGCAGCACCGGCGCGGTCACGGTCATGGTGCCGAATTCCCTCGGGCCGGGCATCCTGTTGTTGCAGTACGGCACTGAGGCGCAAAAAAATCATTATCTGCCGCGGCTCGCGCGCGGCGAGGAGATCCCGTGTTTCGCCCTGACCGCGCCTGAGGCCGGCAGTGACGCCGGCGGTATGCAGGATCACGGCATCGTCTGCCGTGGCGATTATGCTGGCCAGAACAATGTGCTCGGCATCCGGCTGACCTGGAACAAGCGTTATATCACCCTCGGGCCGGTGGCGACCTTGCTCGGCCTCGCCTTCAAACTCTATGACCCGGAGCACTTGCTGGGCGGCGAGGAAGATCTCGGTA
>JAYUHG010000374.1:0-2973 GCA_043767195.1 Gammaproteobacteria bacterium
CGCGCCATGCAGGCGCCTGGCTCGGGCTGGCCCATACCCTGAAGACCGTGGGCAAAACGGAAGAGGCGGTGAACGCTTACAAGGAGAGTTCAAATCTGCGACCCAACAATGGCGAGATCTACTGGAGCCTGGCGAACCTGAAGACCTACCGCTTCGACGATGACGAGATCGCGAACATGGAACAGTCGCTGGCTACGGGAAAACTTTCGCGCCTGTCCGAGATAAACATGCTGTTTGCGCTGGCAAAGGCCTTTGAGGATCGCGGTGATTACCTCCGTGCCTGGAGCAAATACGCGGATGGCAACGCTAAACGCCGGGAAGACGAATGGTATGACCCGGTGAGCACCGAGATCCTGCACGATGCCATTCGCAGCGTATTCAACGAGGCGCTGCTGGGTCAGCGTACAAACGGTGGTGATCCCGACCCCGCTCCCATCTTCATCGTCGGCCTGCCCCGTTCCGGTTCCACATTACTGGAGCAGATCCTGGCCAGTCACAGTCAGGTGGAAGGCACCGCTGAGTTACCCTATATCGGTCGGGTGGCCGCATCGCTGAATCTGAATCGCGCCGATGGCATCAACTACCCCGCCGCCGTGCGCGAACTGGATGCGGAAAATTTACGCAAGTTGGGCCAGGACTACCTGCGCTACGCGCAACTCCATCGCCGCCGCGGCAAACTGCATTTCATAGACAAGATGCCGAACAATTTCCCCCATGTGGGGTTCATTCATTTGATCCTGCCCAATGCCCGCATCATTGACGCGCGCCGCCATCCCCTGGATGCCTGCGTCAGTTGCTACCGGCAATTGTTCGCCCGCGGCCAACCGTTTACCTACGATCTGATGGACATCGGCGAGTACTACATGCAGTACCTAAAAATGATGGATCACTGGCAAAAAGTGTTACCCGGTCGTGTGCTGACCGTGCAATACGAGGAATTGGTGGGCGACTTCGAAAACCAGGTGCGACGCCTGTTGGATCACTGCGGCCTGCCCTTCGAGGAGACTTGCCTGCGTTTCCACGAAACCGAGCGCCCGGTGCGCACCGCCAGCTCAGAACAAGTGCGCCGCCCCATCAACGCCGAGGCCATCGGTCGCTGGCGACATTATGAACAGCATCTCAACGCACTGCAGGAGGTTCTATCGCCTGTATTGAAGGATGAGATTTCAGCGCGTGACTGATCGGCGCTAAAACGGCCACAGCGCCAAACCGTGGATGGCGTTGCGGATATCTATGGTTAGATTCACGGTAAGGGTTGTCTGGTGCTGATTCAGGTCATGCACGGCAATGGTGGAGGGAGACGAGCCGGCAGCGAGAATCCCGTCGCCCAGAACACACAGTCCCCGGCCAAACGCCTGCCGTGCCACACGCTCGTCGCCAAGGTCGGTGTGCGTGAGTTGCGCCGGGTCATAACGCGGAACCGGGAAAAACCGATCCTCGGTCGGGGAAACAAACCGCACCACATCCGCCTGTGTATCGTTGAACAGGATGCCGTCCCGGTACGGGCGGGCATTGTGAGTGCCATGGGGCAAGGTAGCCCGCGGCGCAATGGTGCGCCCGTTGAAATGCAGCAATGCTCCGGTGCGCATGCCACTGATGTACATGCCTTCGGCACTGCAATACACATTATTAATGTGTAGCTGGTTGTTAGCCCCGGGACCGGCGGTGGCGCCGGGGTTGAAGGGCCTAGCCCGATAGGCTGATCCGTAGCGTTCCAGATACAGCCCCCAGGAAAACCGCTTCCGGTCCAGATCGAACCCGAGAATGGAGTCAAACCCGGTGGAGGTCAGGAACAGGCGCCGTTCCCAGACGCAGATTTCATGGCAATGCTTCAGGAAGGGATTGCGGTAGGACGCGACTGACTGAAAGTCCGGGGTATAGACAAATAACTCATCACTGGCGGCGATATAGACCAAGCCGCCATCAAAAGCTATGCCGCGCAGGCCCCGATCCCATCCGCGCCCCTGCCAGTCAATGTCGGGGGAATTCCAGTCAATGGTCTGGTGAAATTGACGCGTTTCCAAATCAATCAAATAAACGCCACCGGAACTTTGTCCCTGATGACTGCCGCGCACCACCGAAGACGCGATCAGTGTTGTCAAAAGTCAGACTTGTTGTGCAGCTTGTAGAGGGGGAACCGCCCTCCCCAAGACGCTGGGAGGTACGTAGTCGAAGATATAATTGATGCGGTCGTCGGTGCTTTTATTCATGACGCTATGCATCAATTGATTATTCAATTCATAGGCCTTACCCACTTCAAGATGAAAGGGACGGCCATCAATAGTGAAGCGCACTCTGGAACTGGTAGTAATCGGAATATGAATGCGATGACTGCCGTGAAATGAGGGATGGGCATCACAATGGGGCTTGATAACCGCGCCGGCCAACAATTTTGCCGCCATGGCGCGAATGATGGTGCCACCCGGGGGATAAAAGCGGCCGATCAGATCATGCATGACCGGCACGGCCACTTCCGCGAGGTGGTCCCAGCCCGGTTCTTTCGTCACCGTAATGTTGGGCCAGCCGGACCCGTCGGTGAATACCAACACCACGGACTGGGTATACCGATGCACGTCGTATTCCTGCTGACGCTGGGTCTGTTCCAGCCATGCCGAGGGATCCAATCCCAAAATGGCATCCCGCAGCGGGCCTACACTCACTTCACCCAGGTCCTTGAGCGGTTCACCGATATCCACTTGGCACCCCGGTTGATATCCCAGAATTGATTGAAAATGAGGTTAGTTTGAACGTGGCGGAGAGTCAATTTGGCGGTGTTGCATGGGCGCCACGGGCAGATGCTAAATGACAACTTTCAGGCACATGGGGTACCATAACCCAAGTTGAATATCAGAGGCCGCACTAATGAATGTCCGTGAGCAGCTAAGTGAACCATCTTTGTTACCCTGCCCCCGCCGCGCTTTGGCCTTGGCAGTGTCCGCGGCCCTGACCGGCAGCTTCGGCGCCCGCGCCCAG
>JAYUHG010000375.1:0-7004 GCA_043767195.1 Gammaproteobacteria bacterium
GTCTCGGGTTCGTCGGCCGCCACTTGCGCAACGATTGCCAAGGTCGCGCTGCCGGAGCTCAAACGACGCGGCTACGACGAGCAGATGGCGCTCGGCTCATTGGCCACTGCGGGCACGCTCGGCATCCTGATCCCGCCTCCTCGCTGCGCTCGTTCGGAATGACAGATTCAAACTGAGGCACTACCCAAAAGCCTATCAGGTACGACAGTTCCTGAAACAGTATGAGAATGAGATTAACAATGGCACGAAATAATCGCTTTGATGGATTTACCGTGAACCTGCTTCAGGACGAAGAGGGGGACTGGTTGGCGCATTTCGCAGAGTTGCCGCACATCTCGGCGGCAGGGACGTCTGCTGAGCTAGCGTTAAACGAACTGGCCACGGCGTGGAAACTGGTTAAGGCTGATCTGCGCGCCGACAAGGAACCGATACCCATTGCTCCCGCGCTCAAACAATACAGCGGACAATTCAATGTTCGCGTTGATAAACGCCTGCATCGGGACTTGGCAATGGAGGCAGCGCGTTATGGTTTGAGTCTGAACGCGCTGGTGGCGCAGAAGTTAACCCAGATGAGTCGCTGACTCAGCGCGACTTCGCCCACTTGCCAAAGCTGGAACCTTCCTTTGCCAATTGCCCCAGCAACGGCGATGGCGTCCAGTACAGATCACCATACTGCTTTCGATATCTGGTGATACCGTCGTACACCTTCTTCAGGCCAATGGCATCGGCATAGTGCATGGGCCCACCGCGATAACGCGGGAAGCCATAGCCATTGGCGAAGATCACATCCACGTCGCCGGGGCGCAGCGCGATGCCCTCTTCCAGTACGCGCGCGCCTTCGTTGATCATGGCGTATAGCAATCGCTCTTCGATTTCCGCGTTATCAATTTTGCGCGGCGCGATGCCCAATGATTTCGCCTCAGCGCGGGCCAGTTCGATCACCTCCGGGTCTGGCACGGCGTCACGGCCTTCGTACTTGTAAATACCGCGCCCGGTCTTTTGGCCCAGACGACCCAGGCCGTTGAGCACTGTTGTGATACGGCAGAATGCCGGGTCCGTGGGTCGGTCCTTCCATTCATTGAATAACTTATAGAACACATCCACACCGGACAGGTCCAGAACCGCATTCGGCCCCATGGCCATGCCCCAGTCGCAGGCCACTTTATCTATATGCTCCGGCGCAACGCCTTCCAGGATCATTAACTGGGCCTCGCGCGCATAGGGGAAGAACACGCGGTTGCCGACGAAACCAAAGCAGACACCCACCAGCACACCGACCTTCTTGATGCGCTTGGCAAGATCCATGGCCGTGGCGACTACGTCCTTTGCCGTGCGAGCACCGCGCACGATCTCCAGCAACTGCATGACATTGGCGGGGGCAAAGAAATGCAAGCCGACGACATCTTCCGGCCGGCGCGTAACCGCGGCAATCTCATTCAGGTCCAGAGAGGAGGTATTGGACGCGAGGATCGCGCCCGGTTTGCAGGCGGCGTCCAAGGTGGCGAATACATCTTTCTTGATGGCCATGTTCTCGAACACGGCTTCGATCACCAGGTCTGCATTGACCACATCACCGTAATCCAGGGTCGGCTTGATCAGCGCTAGCGTCTGCTCCAGTTGCTCCTGGGTCATGCGGCCTTTCTTGACGTTGCCCTCGTAATTCTTGCGGATGATGTCCAGGCCCCGATCCAGGCCGCTGCGATCCATTTCCAGCAACGTGACCGGAATGCCGGCGCTGAGAAAATTCATGGCAATGCCACAACCCATGGTGCCAGCGCCAATGACCGCCACGCTTTTGATGGGTCGTGGAACCACATCCTTGCCAATGTCCGGGATCTTGCTGATCTCCCGCTCGGCGAAGAACAGGTGCCGCTGCGCGGCGGAATGGGTGGAGGACTTGCACTGGTCAAACAATTCACGTTCGCGATTCAGGGCCTGGTCATAGGGCAGCGTCACCGCAGCCTCCACACATTTCACAATCTGCTCCGGCGCGAAAAATCCGCGTGTCTGCCGTTGCATCTGTTTGCGAAATTCCGCGAAGAACGCCGGCGTGGCCTTGCTGCCATCCACCGGCAGGCGACTCACGCGCCGGATGGGGGCGCGATCCGCCAGCAGTTTCCCGGCATAGGCAATGGCGCCGGCGCGCAAGTCACCATCAATAATGAGATCCACAATGCCGTGCTGGTGTGCTTCTCGGGCGCTGATTGGCTTGCCCGAAATCATCATATCCAGGGCCTTTTCCACACCGCCCAGTCGCGGCAGGCGCTGGGTGCCCGTGGCGCCGGGCAACAGACCCAGACTGACTTCCGGCATTCCAACCTTCGCTGTCGGCACCGCGCAACGGTAATGACAACCCATGGCGGTTTCCAGACCGCCCCCCAGCGCCGTGCCATGAATGGCGGCCACCATCAGCTTCGGGCAGTCTTCCAATTTCTGTACCAGCGCCGGCAGCCACGGATCCTGGATCGGCTGGTCGAATTCGGAAATGTCCGCGCCGGCGACGAAGGTACGCCCTGCGCAAATGAGCACCGCCGCTTGGGCCGCGCCATCGGCGGCAAACTGGTCAATGGCATTCCACACCCCGAGACGGGTGGCATACCCCATGGCATTGACCGGTGGATTATCAATGGTGATGACGGCGATGTTGCCTTCGCGCGCGTAGCTGACCACATCTGACATTTTTGTTCCCCTTCGTAATCGGATATTGAATCGCGGATAATCTGGGCCCCGCACAGTCGCCGGTACGACAGTCAATTTGGATCCCGCACAGGTTGGCGAACCAAATCCCTTAGAGGTTGCTGACGCGCCCAAACGAATGCGCGGGTATGCTAGTACACGGAATCCTGCACCGCAACATTGGAGATTGCTGATTAGCGCCATGAGCCCGAACGATCTTTGCTACCTCTCCGCGGCAGACGCTCTGGCCAGGTTTCGGGATCGCAGCCTGTCGCCGGTGGATCTTCTGGATGCCGTGATCGCCCGCGCCAAACAAACGGAGCCCACAGTGAATGCCCTGTGCCTGCGTTACTTTGATGAGGCACGGTTACAGGCTCGCACTGCAGAACGCGCATGGCAGAACGGCAGTGCGCGCGCACTTGAGGGCATTCCGGTGGCAATCAAGGACGAGGCGCTCATGGCGGGCAAGATCACCACCAATGGCAGCCTGTTGCTGAAGGAGTGCGTTGCCACTGCGACTGATGTGATGGTGCAACGCCTGTTGGATGCAGGCGCCATCATTCATGCCCGCACCACCACACCGGAATTTTCCATGGCATTTGTCACTGACAGCCGCATCTGGGGCACGACGCGCAATCCCTGGAATAAAGACATCACACCCGGTGGTTCATCGGGCGGCGCCGGCGCCAGTCTCGCCGCCGGCAGCACGACCCTGGCCAGCGGCAGTGATATCGCCGGATCCATCCGCGTACCGGCGGCGATGAATGGCGTCGTCGGATTCAAGCCACCCTATGGCCGTGTGCCGCAAAGCCCGCCCTACAATCTCGATTGCTACAGTCAGGAAGGACCCCTGGCGCGCACCGTCGAGGATTGCCGGCTGATGCAGAACATCATGGCCGGTCCGCACCTGCGTGATCCGGTCGCGTTATCGCCAAAGCTGGAGATCCCGGCGCGACTGCCGGACATTCGTGACTGGCGCATCGGCTATTCCCTGGATCTGGGATTCCAGCCACTGGCGGACGACGTGCGTGCTTCAACCCTGGCGGCACTCGACCTGTTCAGGGACGCGGGAGCAAAAGTAGAAGAAGTGAATCCGGGTTGGAGCGGTCGGCACTGCATGAAGACTGCCATGATCCATTACTCCTCCATCATGGCCGCGCAGATGCGACGCGACTTCGGCGCCGCCGATCAGCGGGAGCAACTCACTCCTTACATCAGGCATTTCCTGGAGATCAGCGGTGAGGTCTCAGCGGCGAACCTGCTGGCCGAGGTGGATTACACCAATCATATGTATTCCCGGCTGGCGCAGGTGTTTGAACGTTGCCGGGTGTTGTTGGTGCCGACCGTGGC
The DNA here is from genome assembly GCA_043767195.1 of Gammaproteobacteria bacterium. Taxonomy (GTDB): domain Bacteria; phylum Pseudomonadota; class Gammaproteobacteria; order Eutrophobiales; family Eutrophobiaceae; genus 2-02-FULL-61-13. Next base: position 4,027 of record JAYUHG010000375.1, read on the forward strand.
CACCACAAACATCGCCGCCAACTTCGATTACAGTAAAGATCGGATCCTGATTGCCGACAAACCGGTAGACCCAATCCTGGGCTGGGTGCTCACCTATCCTTTCAATACCTTGAATCGTTGCCCGGTGCTGAATATTCCCATCGGCCTGGCGGCCAATGGCGTTCCCTTGGGGTTGCAGATCATCGGACATCCCTATGACGATGTAAGCGTATTCGCCGCAGGAGCCGCGGCGGAAAGGGCAGCCGGTGGGGCGTTTTTGGAGCGGCGGAGGCCTGGAGTATGAAGGTAGTGAGGATAACCTCCATTTAGTATTGGAATGTGAAGCGTGAAACGTGAAGCGTAAACATTAACAGAAAAAAAAAGGAAAAGGTTCTTATTGGCCTGCGAAATACGCTTCACGAAATACGCTTCACGTCTTGTCAGCCACCAGCCAACGGCAACTCCGTATGCTTAGTCACCGTGCGCAGGGCAAACCCGGATCGCACCCGCGCCACACCCGGCAGCCGGGTAATGTGCTCGCGGTGAATACGCTCGTAATCAGCAGTGTTCGCCACCACCACGCGCAACAGATAATCGTATTCGCCGGACATTAAATAACACTCCATCACTTCCGGCAGTTTGCGTATGGCATTTTCAAAGGCCTCGAGATCTTCCTGCTGCTCCCGCGTCAAGCTTACTTCCACAAACACACTGTCCGGCAACCCCACCGCGGACTGGTTTAGCAGCGCCACATAGCGATCAATAACACCGGCCTCTTCCAGTGCGCGCACCCGGCGCAGACAGGCGGATTCCGATAAATTTACCTTGGCGGCCAAGGCTACATTGGCCATGCGGCCGTCCTGTTGCAGCGCGGCCAGTATGGCGCGATCAGTCCTGTCTAGCTGAATATTCGGCATATTCCTCTCTCAATATACATTTTAGAGCAAGTTTATTCTAATTTAAGCCAATTTACATCAATAGATCGCAAGGACATGCACGGACAAAATCCGTAAACTTGCGCGCCTATTGAAGCTGCCGTCCGGCGGCACGAATCTGGAGGATGCAGTCATGTTGATCGGCGTACCCAAGGAAATCAAAAACCATGAGTACCGGGTGGGTTTAACTCCTGGCAGCGTCAGGGAACTGGTCGCCTATGGTCACCAGGTCATGGTGGAGTCCAAGGCCGGGGCGGGCATCCGCATGAATGATGAGGACTACCGCACCGCCGGCGCCGAGATCGTTGCGAAACCGGCGGAGATATATGCGCGCGCGGAAATGATCGTGAAAGTGAAGGAACCGCAACCCCAGGAATGCGCCATGTTGCGCAACGGCCAGGTGCTGTTCACCTATCTGCATCTGGCGCCGGATCCGGAACTGGCGCGCCAGCTCATCAAGGCCGGCGTCATCGGTATCGCCTATGAAACCGTCACCGGGCCGAACAACACGTTGCCGTTGCTGGCGCCCATGAGTGAAGTGGCGGGGAGGCTGTCCATCCAGGCGGGCGCACATTGTCTGGAGAAAGCCAATGGTGGCGCCGGTCTGTTGCTGGGCGGCGTGCCGGGTGTTGAGAAAGCTAATGTGTTGATCATCGGTGGTGGCGTTGTAGGTGAAAATGCCTGCGCCATGGCGCTTGGCATGGAAGCGGATGTCACCATTCTGGATCGCTCACTGCCGCGCCTGCGCCAGATGGACATGGCATTTCAGGGCAAGGTGCGTTGCATCTACTCCACCCGTGACACCATCGAAAAGTACGCGCTGGACGCGGACCTGGTGGTCGGTGCAGTACTGATCCCCGGTGGCACGGCGCCGAAATTGCTGACCCGCGACATCATCAAACGCATGCGCCCGGGTTCCGTGGTGGTGGATGTGGCCATTGATCAGGGCGGCTGCTTTGAAACTTCAAAACCGACGACGCACCAGGACCCCACCTATGTGGTGGATGAAGTAGTCCATTACTGCGTGGCGAACATGCCCGGCGCCGTACCGCGCACTTCAACCTTTGCGCTGAACAATGCGACGCTGCCGTTCACCATGGCATTGGCGGCAAGAGGCTACGAACAGGCGTTACTGCGGGATCCGGATCTGCGCGCCGGATTGAATGTCTATCACGGAAGAATTACGCATCCGGCGGTGGCGGAGGCCTTGGGCGAGAAATATCAGTCGCCGGATGATGCTTTGAAGAGCTAGGGCCGTGAAGCGTGAAACGTGAAGCGCATTTCGTGAAGCGTATCTCGTTTCACGCTTCACGCTTCACAAACAACGAACTGGTAATATTAAGCTTGCCTAGGACTTGAACAATTTGTCCAGAGCAGCACGCGCCGCATCAGCAGTGGCGGGAGATGCAGAGGTAGTCCCGTGCGCCATGCCGAATAAAGACTCAAGATCAGATTGCGCCTTGGTGCCTGCCGTTTTTTCTGTCGCGACATACGCCCCGGCACTGGGCCGCAAATAACCACAGTAATTGGCGCGAGTCTTGTCCTTCACTTCTTCCGCGATGGGCTCACGGCAACTCTTGGCCACGCGAGTGTCATAAAACTCGCATTGCCGGCACACATGTAACGGGGCATGGCAAGACTTGCACTCAGCCAAGCGCGCCAGCGGCAACAGCAGATCCCCGAACGGGGCGCCGCATTTCCAGCAGACTAGATCGGATGCCATTAAGATTGAATTAAGAACCGTGATATCTGGATACAATTCATAAGCGTAGAACTCAAGCTACAAGCTACAAGCATGTGAATCGCGCTCAAGTCTTGGGTTCCCTTGTAACTTGTCGCTTGTTGCTTGTAGCTGCCGTTAATACATGTGTTGTCCACCATTAATACTCAAAGTAGAACCAGTAACAAACCCCGCCTCATCCGCTACCAAAAATAAAACTCCCCGGGCGATTTCTTCCGCTTTGCCCAGACGTCCTACCGGGATCTTGGCGATGATCTTCTCCAGCACATTGGGCGGCACGGCGCGCACCATGTCGGTGTCAATGTAGCCGGGGGCGATGGCGT
>JAYUHG010000376.1:0-2969 GCA_043767195.1 Gammaproteobacteria bacterium
CTGCGTTCGGAATGACCAGGTGCTCCATCAGTATGACTCTCGGTTCAGGGTTTCGTGATCGTCAACAGCGATCCCTTCCCGCGTCCCTGCAAGTTCCGGTCATACATGCCTTCCGCATAGGGCGGCGGCGCCACGAACGATCCGGCATTGGTGGCGCGCACACGATAGATAAGTGTGCCGGCGTCATGGGACAGGTTGCCGTAGAGCACCACGCGGTCATCACGCACATCGGCGTAGTGCGGATGCCAGTCGCTGCGTTCCGGTTCGCCAATGGGCGGTTGCCAGATTACCGCTTGTTCCTCGCCCTCTTGTTCTGTGTGCTCACCTTCTTCGGTGTATTCTCCCTCCGCGCTGGCCGTTGTTTCAGGAGCAGGTTCCGCTGGCGCGTTGAACACGGGTTCCACACCACCGGGCAACAGATCCACGATGGCAATCTGCTCGGCGATGTTCCGCTCCGATGCGCGCATGCGCAGTCGCACCAGGAATTCATCACCGACTTTTAATTGTGTCAGCGCGGCGCCATCCAGGTTCAGATAGTCACGGCTGATCTCCAGTCCCTGGCGCAACTCAGTGGCCGGGACAGCGCGATCAAACCCGGCTTCCGACAACAGATAAAACGCCGGCATATTGCTGTCACTGCGTTTCATGGTCACCGAAGTGAAACCCTGTGGCACTGAGGAGCGTGGCGGCCTCCCGGCCAGAGCCAGCACCTCACGGGCCTTGTCCGCCAGTTCCGCCACCGCTTCCAGTTTCATGCCCTGATCGGCGGCGCTACGACCATACAAATCCATGGCGCGGATCAATTGCGCGGCGGACAGGGAGTTGTAATTGTTTTCCGAAATCATTTTGCCCATGGCATACAGCAGTGTTGGCGTGACATCTTTGACGTAGTTCGGGAAATGCCGGGCCATCAATGCCAGCAGTTGCGCGTCATGGTTCAGAGTGCCGTAGTAAATGCCATAGCCGGTGCCGTAATCGTGACCGGGCTTGGCGATGGCATGCCATGGCACTTTCGCAAACAGTTTGTCGGCGTCCCGATCCTGCTTCAGGAGTTTGTAGCTGGCAGCGATATAGGCCGCCACGATGTCATTGCGCCATACCTTGGGGTGGTACTGTTCCAATTGCTCCACAGTGCCGGCCAGGGAAGCGGTGGTGACCACGCCCATGCGGGTGATCAAATACGCCGCCTGTGCCCGGGTGCGCAGTTCAACCAGATTACTGGCCGGCCCATTGGCGACGCGTTCCAGATAGGCGCGGGTGCGCGCCAGCAGATCCGCCGGCACAGTGATGCCCCGATCCTTTGCCTCCAGTAAATAATCCGCCGCATACACAGCCACCTCCGGCTCGACCACGGGATTCGCGGCCCAGAGACCGAATCCGCCATCGGCATTCTGCCGTTGTCTGAGAATGGAAAACGCCACTCGCGCTTCCTTCAGATCGCCGTCCGCCAATTCCTCCGGCGTGGCCCAGATCAATGCCGGCAGCGCTTTGGATATCAATTGCTCCGTGCAGCTATAGGGATACTCATTCAGATAACTGGTGAGTCCTTGCGCCCACACCAGCGGCGAATAATCCAGCCCCAGTTCCACCTTGCGCAACAGGTCATACAGGGATCGTTCTGACTTGATACTGAGGGACGCCGCGTCAAAGTGCCCGGTGCGCAATGCCACCCGATAGGGCGTGGCGGGGCGCACGGAAATGGTTTCCTTGATGACAGCCCCGGCTCCGGGGCTGGTGGCAGTGAATTTAAAATCCGCCGAACCCAACTGATCGGTGGCCAGCAGACGGAACTCCGCCACGCCTTCCCGTTGCGGGTCCACGCTTTGCGTGATGGTGGGACTACCCATCACCTTGAAACCAGGACTGGTGATCAGTTCCAGGGTGACATCCGCTTTCTGGTTCAGATTACTGAATATGCCCACGGTGACATCAAACTCATCCCCAGGCGCCACAAACGCCGGCACATTGGGCGTCAACACCCATGGCCCGCGCACTTCCGTGGCGCCCTCGAACACACCGATGCGCGCGGCGGTGACGGCCACTGCCATGACGCGCACCTTGCCGTTGAAGCTGTCGGGAATGGCATATTCCAATGTGCTGCCACCGGCGGGGATATCCACGATGCCGGACCAGTAGGCCACCGGCGCCTGGCGCTTGCGCTTGAAGGGATTCAAGTTCCGGCCCAATGCGCCGTCAGCATCGCCGCCCGGGGCAGCCGCCTCCATCAGGCGGCTGAACTCCGGTAGGATCAGGTTCAAGATCTGAGTGGTATCCACTTGCAGCGCGCGCTTTTGGAAGAAATGCCCGAGGGGATCGGGTTTCTTGTAGCGCGCCACCTGCAGAATGCCTTCATCAATGGCGAACACTACGACCTGGGCCGGTTCGCCGGTGGTGACACGCATGTTCAACTTTTGTCCAGGCTCCATGAGATCCGGTGTCTTGACCTTGAGATCCAGTGTGCGCGCATCCAGGTCCACGGCGAAGGGCGCCACCGCATAGGACAGGGGACTCATGTAGACCTCCGGTGAAGCCGGGTCGCGCACAAACTGCACATTCACATAGGCATTGCCTTCCAGATCCGCGGGCACGTCAATGGTCTGCACACTGCTGGTGGTGTCGGCCTTGAACCAGCGTTGGGCAAAGATACGTTCGCGCTCAATAGTGATCAGTCCGCTGCCGATGAAGGGGGCGCGGATATTGATGCTGATGGTTTCTCCCGGGGCGTAACTGGGTTTATCCAGACGCACTTGCAACTCGGCATTGCGTTCCAAAGAGCGCGTCAGGTTGCCGGCGCCGGCCACGGTCCAGGTGACGCGATTCAACTCATTGCCGGCGGCATCGCGCAGGATGTAGCCGAAGTCACCTGGCTCGCCCGTTGGCAGCAGAATTTCGCTGCCTTTGGCCGCCAGGGTGAGGGATACGGTTTCATGGACGATCTCGCGGCGTTGAGATTCGTACTTGAACGTGCC
>JAYUHG010000377.1:0-2966 GCA_043767195.1 Gammaproteobacteria bacterium
TCGGCGGCGCCGGGGACGATCAACTCCTGGGCGGCGAGGGCAACGACATCCTCATTGGCGGCACGGGGCTCGATGTACTGCAAGGCGGGGCGGGCAAGGACACCTACGTCTTCAACCGCGGTGATGGCACGGAGATCATTGTTGATACCGCGCGTGATGCCAAGGATCCCGAAGCCAGCGTGGTGGTTTTCGGCGACGGCATTTCCCAAAGCGATATCAAATTCCGCAAAGGCAGCCTGTGGGTCGATCTGGGGCCGTCGAATCCCGATGATCCGCTGGCGGGTAATGACCAGATTCACTTTACAAACTTTAACGGCGATTATCCCGATCTCACCGCAGCCATCGGTGAAATCCGCTTTGCCGACGGCACCACCATGGACTACGCCGCCATCCTCGCGCAGGGGTTTGATCTCGACGGCACTGCATTTGACGATGCCGGTAGTGCGGCGCTGATCGGCACCTCGGTCACCGATCGCATCAGAGGTTTTGCGGGGAGCGACGCACTCGAAGGCCGCAACGGGGATGATGTGTTGATTGGCGATGGTGGCGCAGACCGGCTCGATGCGGGCAACGGCAACGACGTGCTCGATGGCGGCGCGGGTAATGATTTACTGGCCGGCGGCATGGGCAGTGACGACTACCGCTTCATTCGCGGCGATGGCAGTGACACCCTGGTCGAAGGCTCTCTGTTCGTGCCGGGATTGTCTGATCCGGCCCACACGGACCGCATCGTGTTTGGCGAGGGCATCACCCGTGACGATGTGTCCTTGTTCCGCAGCGGCGACGGCCATCTGATCGTGGGTTACGGTGATGGGGATGAAATCCGCGTCGAAGGGCAGTACAGCGTCGCGGGCGCTGATGTTGAAAACATCACCTTCGCTGACGGGCAGGTCATCAACAAAGCCGAACTCGATGCGCTGGAAGTGGGCGTGGTGCAGGGCACGGCGGGTGAAGACGAGTTATTCGGCACCGCAGGCAATGACGTGCTCAACGGCGGCGCCGGCGCAGACACCTATGCCTTGTACTGGGGCATGGGCAACGACCGCATCATTGATGCCGTTGATGGCCAAACCAATACCTTGATGTTGCAGGACGGCGCGACGCTGGAGGGCATCAAAACCACCCGCGCCGGGGATGATCTGCGGGTGACGCTGCGCGGCGGCGGCGGCAGTGCGATGGTAGCGGGTTTCTTCACGGATGGCGGCGCGGCGTCGTGGCAGATCGCCAGTGCAGCCGAGGGCAGCCAGTCGCTGCTGGATTTTTATGTGGCGCAGAGTGCTGCGGACAACGCGCCGGTGATCGAAGCCATGGCGGATTACAAGCAGCAAGTGCTGGGTGAATGGCGCGCGGGCTCGCAGCCGACCCCGGTGCTGCCGACACACGCTTATGTGCGTTCGACCTGGTCGCAGACGACATCGACATGGACAACGATAGTTCCGGGGCCGCTGGGACGACCGGTTACGCAGACGTTCACCATGGTGAGCGATCCGGTCACACATACGACCGTGCAGGGGTTTGGCGTCGGGCGGGGGACGCGCATTACGAGATTGCCTTATGTCGGCAACACGGCGACTCAACGTTTGGTTGATCCGCTGATCGTTGCCAGAGCATCAGACGCTGCCGTGATCGGCACCCAATACTCGGCAGATAGTTATGCAGAGTCGGCGGCGTATTCGTTTTACCTGGGCAGCGTAGTCAGCGGCGGCACCCGGACATACTCGTCCGCCAACGGCACTATGCAGAACACGGTATCGGAAACCAGCGGAGAGGGCTGGATGCCATTGACATTGCGCAATGACAACCTGGGGCAATTCAAGCTGATCGTCCAGCAAGTGACCGACATTCCGGTGATTGAACAAATCACGGCTGGCGCAAGCAATAACAACATTACCGGTGCATTGGACAGTACGGGAGATCACGTTGCGCTGATCGACGCCGGCGCCGGAGATGATGTGGTGACCGCAGGGCGGTATGACTTTGTCTTCGGCAACGACGGCAGCGACAGGATCACCGGCGGCGCTTATGCCTACGGCGGCAATGGCTACGACTCGCTGTTTGATGGCCGTTTCATGGCCGGTGGGGCGGACGATGATTTCCTGAGCGGCGGTGAGGGGGAAACCACCTTTCATTTTCGATCGGATGAGGCGGGTTGGGATTTCGTGCAGGACCGAAATGGCATTTCGTTGAATGAATTTGCGTTAGGCGCGGGGTTTTCGGATACGCCATCCAATCTGGTTTACGGTGGCAAGTATCGGTTGGAAGGGGAGGCGAGCTTTCAGTTCCAGTGGGCACTGCAAGGAAGGGTAGGGGGAATCTCAGCCTATTATGATCTCCTGAATGCCAAACTGACATATGCCGAAATTGAATTGAGCAATGGCGATTTCAGGCGATATCCAATTCTCGGTGAGGCATCAGGTTTTCCACGTGGCGTGCCGGACCCGTTTTCTCGGGGGCCCTATGTTGGCGACGGATTCGATATTTGGATCTTTAACTCTATCGAAGACATGATGCGGGATTTTGCGGATCTCGGTATGCCGTTCAATCCTGCATACGCTCAGCAAATACCGGAAGTTGCCGATCTATCCGGATTCACCGCCGACAATCACGCAGCGCTGCAACCATTTTTCGAGTCCGGCGTTCTCGACAGAGACACTGTGGAGCTTGCGGATTTTAAGGCCGGTATCGATGAATTGAATGTGGGATTCACTGTGCCGGACGAGTATGGCGGGGTGAATCGCGTATTGCGCCTGGTGTGGGGCGAAGACAAGGTCATCGACATCGAACTGCCGTCAGCCACGGATTTGATCGGCCACGGCATTGAAGAGGTGCGCTATGGCGGGGGCTCTGCCTACATCGGTGATCTGGTGGATATTGCCCGGGAAGAGGGATTCCTCGGAACGCCGTTCGATGATTATCTGGTGGGCACCACGGGCGACGACCGGATACGCGGGCTGGCCGGCTGGGAC
>JAYUHG010000378.1:0-6993 GCA_043767195.1 Gammaproteobacteria bacterium
GTGGTCGCGGGAATGGCAATCACCGCCAGGTCCGGCGCGGCGGGGAGCGAGGCCACATCCGGATACATGGTCACACCGGGGATAGTGGGTCGGCGCGGATTGACCGCATACACATGGCCTTTGAATCCACCGGCCAGCAAGTTATCCAACACCACCTTGCCCACAGCGCCCGCCCGATCCGTGGCGCCGACTAGCGCCACGGATTCAGGGTGAAACAGTTTATGCAGGTTCAGGACACTCATGATGCTGGCCAGGGAGACTTCTGGCCTTGATGCTAACACGGTGACATCGGCCAGATAGTGCTACTACATGATGTAAATCAAAAGGATATGAATAATTCTTCAACCACTCAGTAGTCCCCGATTTGCCGCTCCCAGGCCTTCTGATTCTTTACCGCATCGCGAATAAACGGCGATAGCCGGATGAGCTGCAACACAGCACGATTGAGCCAGGAACCGGGGAAGCCCATGGGCCGCTCGATGTCCAGAAACAGCACCACCCGCGTCCCAGTGGTGTCGTTTTGCACTTGATGTTTATAGGTGTCATCGAACACCAGGCACTTGCCTTCTTCCCAGCCCGCCTTCTGTCCCCCCACTTCAATCCAGCATTGCGCCCGGGGCTCAGGCACCATGAGACCCAGGTGGCAGCGCAACACTCCTTTATATGGGCCGCGATGCAGCGGGATGTCCTTGCCGGGGGCCAGCACGGAAAAGAACGCGGTATACATGCCGGGGATGGACGAGACAATGAGCGCTGTTTCGGGGCACTTGGCGCAGTTGCTGTCCATGCGGTAGCCGTAGCCATAGAGAAAAAACGTCTTCCAGCGATCATCCTGGGTGATATTCACCTGATCCCGGGAAATATCCTGAAAGTTGGGAATGTCCCCGGGGCGCTGCAATACCTGCTCCAGTTCTTTCCGAATCTGGCGCCACTGATTTTCCAATTCCGGGATCCAAGTCAGTGCAGCCTGATCCGGGAATGGGACATCCGGCACCAACGAGTAATGTACCAGCACCCGTTCAATGCGCTTGATGAGCCACAGGCCCATGGCCACGCTTGGCCGGTGCTTGCGTTTTTTCTTTACCGGTTCCGCTGGCACGTCCACTAGTGTAATGCTCCCCGGCGCAACAGTTGCCACACCACCCGCCAACCAAACAACAAAGGGAAGCGGCGCAGCCGTGGCGTGACCTCAATATGCACGCCGGTGTGCCGCTCCACTTTCCAGGCAGCATAATCCACGCCGCCGGAAAACGTAAACGAGGCCTTGGCCAATCGCAATACCGACAGCATGATTCCCTGCCAACGGCGCCAACGCCAGGCGCGGCTGCCTGCGATTCGACTTGCTTGTGAACACTCAACATGAAATTCATTGCCGGTGGTGGGCTTGATCGCGGCCACGGCCTCCACCGCCAACTCCAGTACACGGCGGTAATACGCTGCTTCCTGGTGTACCAGTACTTCGGCTCGATCCGCACTTTCGGGGCGCAATTCCGAGCTGTAGGTCAATTGAAATCCACGCACCCAAATTGACTCGGCGCTGAAATTTTGCGGCTCCAGCATCGGCGCCACTTCGCGCAGAAATCGGAGCACTGCCTGCGCCAATCCCTCCGCGATGCCAGTGGAGACTTGCGCATCCCGCGCATGGAGCAGCGCCACGGGCTGGCAGAATCTTGCCCAAAAATAGGAATGAAATACCTCGCGGTTGCCGCGCTGGAAATCCGCCAGAGAGACCAGCGCATATTTAACCCGCGAGATGGAATCACCGGCGGGAACTTCGAGATAAAACACATTGGGCGGCAACACTTTATTCAACCAGCGCAGCCACGAACCCGGATAGGCGGATGCATAGTCATCCACGATCACATACAGATCCACCACGCCCTCGGCGGCGTCCTTTTGGCGGCGGCAGGATCCATACAACAGGACCGCCGCGAGGCTGGCGCCAAATTTGGACTGCAACGCCGCCACGGGAAGTTGAAAAGCCGCGGCCACGGGCTCCTGCATTTGCGCGGCGCGAAAATCTGTCAGTGACTGAGGCGTGGGGATCATAAGCGGAGGAAATTTATCTGACCGGCCACACTCAGCGCCAGGGTTTCTCCACGGGCGTCGTAGCATTGACCATCAATAACAAATGGCCCTTCCAGCTTCACGGACATCGTCTGCACGTTGGCGCTGGCATAACCCTCTTCTCCGCACAGCGTTGCGCCGCGACCGGAAAGCAATGGGAACAATGAGCGATATAACTTCCCGGGATGGGATTTCACCGCAGTCACATGAATGGGTGCCGCCTCGGCACCCCAATAGGGCCGCATACCCAACAGCAGCCGATCCAGAACACTGGCCAGAATCGCCACATAGGGCTGACGCGCGGACAGGCCCGGCAAACCTTCCAGTTGTGCCGCCACCGGCGCGGTGAGTCCGCCGCGGTCTGCTCCCAACAGCGCGCCCAGGAATCGAGCCACCACCAGAGCGGACGCAGCCTCACCGGTGATGCCGCGAGTGCGTATATGGGAGGTGAAGTATTGTACCCCGCGGGCAATGATGCCGGCGCCGAAGAACATGCCGCAAAGACGTCCGACAGCCGGAGCCTCCACCTGCAAGATGGGTCGTGATGTGATCGGCCAGGGTGGACTACTGTTTTGCGCCAGCTTGTCACGCAACCGAAGCAAAACTTTGTCCGCTGCACCGCTGACCCCGAGGTCCAGGGCGCTCATGTTGGTGGTGCCGGCGGGCACCACCAGCAATGCCGGCAGCGGCCCAACGCGCTGGGGCGTAAACAAATGGTTCAGCGCCCCATGCAGGGTGCCGTCACCACCCACCACCACCAGCAGATCCGGGCGCGACGCCAGTAACCAGGGCACAGACCCGTCGCCCAATGCCGCGCCGTCCGCCTCCAGATAATTTGCGCCGGCGATTTCACCGCACAGTGAACGCATTCCCTGCAACTGCCGCCGCACCCCACCGGCGCCGGGATTACACAGGATTGCGACGGAATAGCTCACCCTGGGGAATTCAGAACGAGGCCGGCGCGCGGGTAAATATCCGCACCGGCAACTGATCTCGATCCTTTGCCGGGTCTACACTGACGAGCCACGATTCCAGTTTGCCGCTGCGCAACCGGATCGCAATGGCGTACAACACCCGCAGCAGCAGAAATGTTGTAGAGGCCAGATGCCAGAGCACTACGGCCCAAAGTCCGCCCGCGGCATCGCCGGCCAGCCAGAACAAGGTCAGCAAAATCATATTCGGATTACGCCGCGCGGTGATGAGCCGATTGAAAGAATCCAGCGGGCGCCAAACAAACAGGGAAAATGACGCGGCAAATAACTGGAATGCCCCTTCGCACAGACGCCCGCCGATATAGCCATACAACATCAGCCACAACGCCATGGTCAGCGGCACCGGGCCAGCCCAGTATGACGCCACGCCCATGCCCCAGGCGGCATACCAAATTGGGGGATGGAGCAGATCAATGCCGTGATCCAGATAATCCCCAAAGCGACTGGCCGTGACCGTGACTCGCGCCAGCTTGCCATCCACCGTATCAAGAAAGGTCATGAACCATCCCATGACCAAACCGGTGCCGAACCAGCCCTGGGCGAAAGCACCCGTGGCCAGAAGGGTGAGCAGCAATCCGAGCTGGGTGACGTGGTTGGGCCGCAGCCCGAGGCGAATGCAAAGGTGGGTGGCGTGAAATGCCGGGATTGGCCACCACCATTTGGTCACCAAATCCGTCACTCCTTTATATGCACCGCCGAACAGCTCCAGTTCCAGGGCATGGAGATCGGCGCTGGTGATGTTGTATACCCGCGGTGGCTCGGTTTTGCGCAACCGCATTTCAAATCCCGTCACCAGATCCGAAGGGTGGCGGCTGGGCAACGCGTGCAGGATCGGTCCCACGCCGCTGCCCAATTCGGCGCCGGCGGCATCGGCCTGGTCCCGGGGGACCCGCGCCGCGACCATGCGCGCCGGAGTACCGACGCTCAATTGAAACACATCTTCGGTGCGCGCCATGGCACCCAGCAATCGCAGATCGTAGATATGATCGGCGCGCAGCAGTAACACGCTGGCTCCAGAAGTTTCCGACTGCGGAGTCAGACCCTGGGACGCCAACATGCGCTGGATCCGCTCTGATCCCGTCAACCCCCAGACCCGGCGTTCACAAGTACCGACGATGCGTATGACTTCCTTCATTCATCCATTCCTTTATGCCGCGGCGGTTGTCGCCACCGCTTGAATCAGTGAATATGCCCCCATGACCGCCGACAGCTTTCGCATTGCGCATATTTCCGATCCACACCTGACCACCCTGCGCGGCATCCAGGCTGGCGAATTATGCAACAAGCGCATTCTAGGCTACTTGTCCTGGCTTCTGCGCCGCCGCCGTGAACACCGGCGCGAGGTGTTGTCCGCGTTAATCCAGGATGTGCGTGACCGCAAGCCGGATCACCTGGTCATCACCGGCGATTTGACCCATGTGGGCACGGCGCGCGAATGTGATGAAGCCGCGCACTGGTTGCGGGAAGTTTCAACCGGTCTGCCGCTGACTCTCATTCCGGGAAATCATGATTGCTACGCGCCCGCCAGTTGGCCGGATACACTGGGCAAGTGGGCCGGGTTCATGGCCGGCGATGACCCGGTTGTCCCGGTGCCAGGGTTCAATTCATTTCCGGCACTGCGAAGACGCGGCCCGGTGGCGATCATCGGTTTATCCAGTGCGGTCCCCAGCCTGCCATTTTTCGCCACTGGCACTCTGGGTGCCGCGCAACTTCAAAAACTTGAGCAACTTCTGATTGAGGCCGTTGGCGCCGGGTTGTTTCGGCTGGTGCTGGTGCATCATCCACCCCTGCCCGCACCCCTTGATCGGCGCCGCGCACTCACCGATGCCACCGGACTGCAACAGGTGCTGAAACGCGCCGGGGCGGAATTGATATTGCACGGCCATAGTCATTGCTGGCTGAATACCCTGGTGCCCGGCCCGGTGGATCACATCCCGGCCCTGGGGACACCCTCGGCCTCGGCGAACGTCTTCCACGCCGGGCGGCGCGCGGGTTACGGCATCCTCGACATCACGACCACTGCCTCAGGTTGGGAGGTGGAGATCACGCAATTTGAACTGGCACCAGATGCATCCAGTTTTCGCCGGCGCGACGGGATACAGCTACAACGACCTCGCGCCTAAATAGCAGAACATAAATCCTGGTCACAAGGCATCGAATCGCCGTTCTTAATGTGGACAGCATTTATGCTCACTTATTTAGCGCATCCGTATCAGAATCTGATGACTGGCGACGGCAACAATCAGGGCTGGGCCGAGAGCTACCCACACCGGTTCCAGATTCAGCAACAACCCGGCATTGGAAATAATCTGATCCAGTAAATACACGCCAACACCGGTCACCGCCGCCAACACCAGGCGCTGGCCGAGTCCGCTGCGCAAGGAACCAAATGCAAACGGCACGGATAACGCCAGCATGGCCAGCAACGTCAGCGCGCCCCCCAGTTTGCGCCATAGCGCCAACTCATAAGCGGAGAACTCCTGGCCAGTGGTGCGCAGATAACCCACCAGTTCATGCAACTGCGTCGGCGCAAGACTTTCCGGCGGACGCGTCAGTGTGGCAATCTGGTCTGGCGATAGAAATGGCGTCCACGCCATGGTATCCATGCGCTCCGTGGTCACCCGCCCGGCTTCGATACGCTTGCGTATCACCTGTTGCAGCGTCCATTGATCAACGTCGTGTATTTCCGCTTGCGGGCTGCGCAGGTATTCCAGCAAGCGTCCGCTGGCGTCAAAGGTCATGATCTCAATGTCATGGGGTTCGCCCTGGGCGCCCATGTTGCCAATCCTCAGTGCGCGACGGCTGTCCCGGGTCCAGATGCCCAACCCTGCTCCCAGTTCGGCACTTTGAGCCAGGGCCGCGGCGCGTTGAATCAGGGCGCTCTGCTGCATTGCCGGGGCGACAAATTGTTCCAGTACCACCAGTACGGCGATGACTCCCAAACCCACGGTTAACGATGCGCGGGCAATGCGCAGGATGGATATTCCCGCTGCGCGCATGGCGGTCAGTTCCATAGTCGCCGCCAGATGCCCCAGGGCGATGACATTACCCAGCAAAGCGATGAAAGGTGCCAGTTGGATCAAGCGGCGCGGGATCATCAGCACCACAACGCGCAGCGCGTCGCCCATGGCATAACTACCCTCCCCCACATCCTCCAGTTCCTCCAACAAATCCAGGAAGCTGAACAAGGGCAGCAACACGGCGCTGGCAATCAACATGCCCAGGCAAATCTGCCGCATGAGATAACGGTCCATGAGCTTCATGCCGTGCGACCTCGCACAGTGCCGCCGCCTGAGCGCAAGATCCAGATCACGGCGGCGGCCATCAACCCGTGCAGCCACCACACTCCGGGCAATGTCCCCACCACGCCTTGCTCCACCCATGACTGGGCCAGCCCGGTCAAGTTGTAATACACCGCGAAAACCAAGGCGGCAATGATCATGCGTTCGTGCCGGCCCTGGCGCGGCGTGGCAATACTCAACGGAATCGCCGCCAATACCAGCAACAATGTGGCCAAGGGCCGGGACAAACGCCATTGCCACTCTGCAATCTCCGCCGGCGTATCCGATCCCAGCAATACGCCGGTGGACGCGGCCTTGCGCTTGTATCCCAGCGCCGCGTCCGGTTGCGCCAGATTGAAAACCAGTGTGCCGAAGTCCGTGACTTCATCCGCGCCCGCCCCATGCTGCAGGCGATACAACTGTCCTTCGCGCAAATGCAATTGCGCCACACCAGTGGCGCGATCCTCACGGTGCTCGGCGCTGCGGGCGCTGATCAGGGTGCTGGCCAGACTGCCGCGGCGAAACAGGAACACTTCATGCATTTCAAAAGTTTCCGCATCCTTGCGCTGGGTATATAGGACGCGTCCGCTTTGTTCACTGCCGTAAAATTTTCCACCCTGAATTCGGTCGGGACTGAACTCGGCGTGGGCGGA
>JAYUHG010000379.1:0-2964 GCA_043767195.1 Gammaproteobacteria bacterium
TGGATGAATCACCGCTACTTCGGCGCGTACTTCGTCCAGCACGCGCTGAATGTCGGCGCTGTCCTGGCCACGGCGCTCGTGGTGCAGGCGGAAATCGAACAGCGACAGCTCCACCTGTCGCACCATGTGCAGCCCAGAGTGAAAATGCCGGGCGGCCTGCATCTTGTTGAGCAGTTCCTCGGGCAACGGCGCGCCGGTCTGAAAGTGAGCGGCGATCAAATCCAGGGATTCCCGCTCCCAGCACCAGTTCTCCATGAACTGGCTCGGCAATTCCACTGCGTCCCAGGGTACGCCACGGATGCCGGACACGTCGGCGTAATCCACTCGCGTCAATACATGATGCAAGGCATGGCCGCATTCATGGAACAGGGTCATGACTTCATCGTGATTCAACAGCGCCGGGCGCCAGTCCACCGGCGGGGCGAAGTTGCAGATCAAATAGGCCACGGGACTCTGTACGCCGCTGACCAATTTACGCCGCACAATACAGTCATCCATCCAGGCGCCGCCGCGTTTTTGCTGGCGCGCATACAGGTCCATGAACAGCCCGCCGCGCAACTGACCGGTTTCATCGTGCACTTCAAAATAACGCACATCGTTGTGCCAGGTGTTGACACCCTTAATTTCACGCAACGTGATGCCATACAAACGCCGCAGGGTTTCAAACAATCCCTCCAGTACTCGCGGCACCGGGAAATAGGGGCGCAGATCCTCTTCGGAAAAATCAAACAAATGGCGGCGCAGCAGTTCTGAGTAGTAATTGATATCCCAGGCGGATAACGCGGTGATCTGATGCTGGTCCCGGGCAAACCGGGTCAATTCGGCGAATTCCGCCCGTGCCGCGGGCATGGCCCGGCGCGCCAGATCGCGCAGGAAATCCAGCACTTCCGCCGGGGTGCGCGCCATTTTCCGCGCCAGGGAATATTCCGCGAAATTCTGAAATCCCAGTAGCCCGGCCAGCTCCGCGCGCAGGGTCAGAATGCGCGCCATGATGGCGCTGTTGTCCCAGCGACCGGCATTCGGACCTTGCTCGGACGCCCGCGTCACATAGGCCAGATACAATTCGCGCCGCAGTTCGGCGTCGTGGGCGTACTGCATCACCGGCATGTAACAGGGGTAATCCAAAGTCAGTATCCAGCCCGGCAAGTCGCGATCTTTGGCGTTGTTGGCAGCCAGCGCCAGGGTGGATTCCGGGATGCCACGCAGGCGTTCGGCATCGGTGAGGTGCAGTATCCAGGCCTGGGTCGCATCCAGCAGATTTTCCTCAAACTTGGTTTGCAGTTGCGCCAGTTCCTGTTGCACGGCGCGGAAGCGATCCCGTTCCGCGGCTGGCAACGCCACACCCCCCAGACGAAATTCCCGCAAAGCGTTCTCCAGTACTTTGCGCTGAGCCACGTCCAGACTAGCCGCTTGCGTGCCTTCGGCGATGGAGCGGAACGCCTGGTAGAGACGATCATTCTGCGCCAGCTCGGTGCCGTAATCCGTGAGCTTGGGCAGGCAGTCGTTATAGGCCGTGCGCAGGGCCTCAGTATCAGCCACGGCGTGCAAATGATTAACCGGCGACCAGGTGCGGTTCAGTCGATCCTCGATGTCTTCCAAGGGCGCCACCAGGTTTTCCCAGGTATACGGCCCACCGGTTTCCAGCAAGGTGTTGAGGGCCGCCCGATTCGCCGCCAATAGGGTGTCCAGCTCCGGCTCGATCCGGTCGGGCTGGATGGCGCTGAAGACAGGCAACAACATGCCGGGTAGGGCCGAGGTGGTCATGGGGTCGGGCATGGGCTTGGGATACGAGGAGATTGCATCCTAATCATTCCAATTGGGGACAGCCATGAAAACAATGGCATACAGTTGACAATAATTCTCATCTGGAATAACCTTTCTCTGATCTAACTACCTCCTGTAGCGCCATTTCCATGAGTAAGTGATTGCTCGCATTTATGCAGCACAGCCCGAGGTTTTGGAGTCTCTGTGAGAAGTATTCTCATCTGTATTAATTTTGACTGTGACGTTCGTGCTCTGCCCTGTGACTAACGGTAATGGAGGTGTCCCCATGAAACTCATCTTCCGGCTCATGTCTTGTCTGTTTCTATTGAGCTTCCACAGCTCTGTACATGCCACGGCGACAGCCGCGCCGAGCCTGGAGCAAATATGGGAACTGGTGCAGGCGCAGCAGAAGACCATCGCTGATCTGCAATCGCGCCTGGCCCGGGCCGAAGGCAAGGCCGTGGAGACTACGGCGCAAATTGAGGCTACCGCGGCAGTGGTGGAGCAAGTGTCGCTGGCGCCGACGGCGAAACACAGCCGTACCACGGTCGGGGGCTACGGCGAGTTGCACTACAACAATCTGGACGATGACCGCGAGGATGTGGGCGGAGATGACTCGTTGTCCCGCGCGGACTTCCACCGTTTTATCATTTTCCTCGGTCATGAATTCAATGACCGGCTGCGCTTCTTCTCTGAGCTGGAAGTGGAGCACGCGCTGGTGGCCGGGGATGGCTCCAGCGATGGCGAGGTGGAACTGGAGCAGGCCTGGATGGAACTGGATCTGAGTACTTCCCATCACCTGCGCGCCGGTGTGGATATTCTGCCGGTGGGCATCATTAATACCACCCACGAGCCCAATACTTTTTACGGTGTGGAGCGCAATCGGGTAGAGACGGAAATCATTCCGGCAACCTGGTGGGAAGCCGGGCTGGCGCTGCGTGGCGAACTGGCGCCGGGCTGGAATTACGATGCCGTGCTGCACTCGGGGCTGGCTGCACCCACCACCGGTGATGATCCGTTCCGTCCCCGCAGTGGCCGGCTCAAGGTGTCCGAGGCCGATGATCAGGATGCCGCATTCACCGGGCGTGTGCGTTATACCGGCATCCCGGGTCTGGAAGCCGGTCTCAGCGCCCAATATCAGCGTGATTACACCGGCACCGCTGATGATGTGGATATGGATGCCACGTTGCTGGAGGCCCA
>JAYUHG010000380.1:0-2963 GCA_043767195.1 Gammaproteobacteria bacterium
CATGCCCACCACACCACGCCAAATCCTCGTCACCAGCGCCCTGCCCTACGCCAATGGGCCGATCCATATCGGGCACTTGGTGGAATACATCCAGACCGATATCTGGGTCCGGCATCAACGCATGCAGGGTCACACGGTGTGGTATGTGTGCGCCGACGATGCCCACGGCACCCCGATCATGTTGCGCGCCGAGCAGGAGAGTATCACGCCGGAGGAATTGATCCGGCGCGTAGCCGAGGAACACCAGCGCGACTTCGCCAAGTTCCGCATCGGTTTCGATAATTACTACACCACCCACTCGCCGGAAAATCGCGCGCTGGTGGAAGAAATCTATTTACGCCTGCGCGACAACGGCCATATTTCCCGTCATGTGATCCGCCAGTTCCATGATCCGGTGAAGAATCTGTTTCTGCCGGATCGGTTCATTCGCGGCGAATGCCCGTTTTGTCATGCCCAGGATCAATATGGCGACAGTTGCGAGGTCTGCAATCGCACCTATTCGCCCACGGACTTGCTGAATCCAAAATCCGCCGTGTCCGGCGCCACGCCTGTATTGCGCGAAACTGAACATTTGTTTTTCCGACTGCCGGACTTCGAGACCATGCTGCGGCAATGGATGCGCAATGGGCATTTGCAAAACGAGGTGGCGAACAAACTGGATGAATGGTTCAGCGCCGGCTTGCAGGAATGGGACATCAGCCGCGACTCGCCTTATTTCGGCTTCGAAGTGCCGGACTGTCCGGGCAAGTATTTCTATGTGTGGCTGGACGCCCCCATCGGTTATCTGGCCAGCCTGCGCAACCTGAGCAACCGGAACGACATTGACTTCGATGCCTTCGCGCGCCCCGGTGGTAACACCGAGATGTATCACTTCATCGGCAAGGACATCATGTACTTCCATGCCCTGTTCTGGCCGGCCATACTCCATGGCAGCGGCTTCCGCACCCCCAGCGCGGTGTTCGTCCACGGCTTCCTTACCGTCAACGGTCAAAAGATGTCCAAGTCCCGGGGCACGTTCATCAGCGCGGACACTTATCTCAAGCATCTGGACCCGGAGCATCTGCGTTACTACTTCGCCGCCAAGCTCGGTAGCGGCGTGGATGATATTGATCTGAATCTGGAGGATTTCGCCCTGCGTGTGAATGCGGACCTGGTGGGCAAGGTGGTCAACATCGCCAGCCGTTGCGCCGGCTTCATCACTTCTCGCTTTGGCGGACAACTGGGCGCCACGCTCCATGACCAGACCTTGCAAAAAGATTTCCAGAGCGCCGCGGGCGCCATTACCAGTGCCTATGATCAGCGTGAATACGCCCGCGCCACCCGCGACATCATGGCGCTGGCGGATCGGGCCAATCAGTACATTGATGAATTCAAACCCTGGCAAGTGGCCAAACAGCCCGGGCAGGACGCCCTGTTGCAGGCGCTCTGCACCCAGGGGCTGAATTGTTACCGGCTGCTGATTCTGTATTTGAAGCCAGTGCTGCCGCGCCTGACTGAAGACTCCGAGCGCTTCCTTGGCATCGCCCCGCTCACCTGGCAGGACGCGCAAACACCCCTGCTCAACCACACCATTCAACCATTCAAACCACTGTTGCAAAGAGTACAGAAGGAGCAAATTGACGCCATGATCGAGGACAGCAAACCGGCCGAACCGGCCATCGCTCCCATCGCGCCCCAGATCGGCATTGAGGATTTTGGCAAAATTGATCTGCGTGTGGCGCGCATCACCAACGCCGAACATGTGGAAGGCGCTGAGAAATTGTTGAAACTGACCCTGGATCTGGGCACGGAGACGCGCACGGTGTTCGCCGGCATCAAAGCTTCTTACGATCCGGCCACGCTGGTGGGACGATTAACGGTAATGGTGGCCAATCTGGCGCCGCGCAAAATGCGCTTCGGCACCTCCGAAGGCATGGTGCTGGCGGCAGGCGACAGCGGCCCGGCGTACCTGCTGACGCCGGATAGTGGTGCCGAGCCGGGTATGCGAGTTAAATAAATGCAAGGCAGGCGCTCCTGGCATGAGTGATTTCCTCGCCACATTTTTCGGTGCCTGCCTGGTGAATAACCTGGTGCTGCAGCATCTGCTGGGAGTGGCGCCGGTGGCGGAACTGTCCCGGCGCATGGACGTGGCGGCGGGATTCGGCGTGGCCATCACCGGGGTGATGGTTATTTCCACGCCACTGGCCTGGTTGCTGGATCAGCAAGTGCTGCAACCGCTGGCGCTCTCGCACCTGCGTACTCTGGCATTCCTTATATTGATCGTTGCCGTGACCAGCGCTGGCCTGCCGATTCTGGCGCGAACCAAACCCCTGTGGCATAACCACCTGGCGGTGTATTTCCCCCTGGCCATACTCAATACCGCAGTACTCGGCACCACGCTGCTGGCCAGCACCGGTATCCGCGGTTTTGGCTCAGCCCTGGCTTTTGCCCTGGGAACCGGCGCGGGCCTGACACTGGTCAGTGTCTTGTGCGCCGGCTTGCAGGAACGCGTACACACCGCGGACGTGCCGCCGGCCTTCCAGGGTGTGCCGCTGCAATTGTTGATCCTGGCCATTCTGTCCATGGCCTTCATGGGCTTCACCGGGCTGGGGGCGGCATGATGGCATTAGGACTGATGTGCGCATTGCTGGCCTTGGCCCTGTTGCCGCGATTCCTGTCGTCGCCCGCGGTCAGCAATCGTGACGATGTGCGCCACGCCCGGTTGGTAAGTCGCATTGATTCGTTGCTGCCGCAAACCCAATGTCGTGAATGTGGCTACGCCGGTTGCCGCCCCTATGCCGAAGCCATTGCCCGTGGTCAGGCGGATATTCATGGTTGCCCGCCTGGCGGCGTGGACACAGTGCGACAGCTTGCGCAATTACTTGGTCGCAGCCAGACACACACGCCATCCATCACGGAACACGCCCCGGCGACCACTGTCGCCTACATTGACGAATCGCTGTGCATCGGCTGCGTGAAATGCG
>JAYUHG010000381.1:0-2962 GCA_043767195.1 Gammaproteobacteria bacterium
CCGAAGCCAATGCAGTGCGGCTGTTGGATCGGCTGCTCTCCTATCGTGTTTTCCCGGATGCCGAACAGCGCATGAATCTGAGCCTGACCAGCATCGGCGGTGGCCTGTTGCTGGTGCCACAGTTCACACTGGCGGCGGACACCGGTAAAGGAACCCGCCCCAGTTTAAGCAGCGCGGCGGCCCCGGAACTGGGGGAAAAACTCTTTTTGCATTTGCTGGAACTGGCGCGGCAACGCCATGAACCGGTGGCCGCGGGCAAATTTGGCGCCGGCATGCAGGTCGCTTTGATTAATGACGGCCCGGTAACCTTCTGGCTGGAGGGTTAACCAAGCCACTCGCGCGGTTGCAAATACTTTTCCAGTGCCGCTTCCGGAGAACCCGGCTCGGCCTGCCAGTCATAGCGCCAGGACACGAGGGGTGGCAGTGACATTAGTATGGACTCGGTGCGCCCGCCAGACTGCAAACCGAACAAAGTGCCGCGATCGTAGACCAGATTGAATTCCACATAGCGGCCGCGCCGATAAAGCTGGAACTCTCGTTCGCGCTCACCGTAGGGCATATGCCGGCGACGCTCGACAATAGGCAAGTAGGCCGGCAGGAAATGATCGCCGACGCTGCGCATGAACGCGAAGCAGCGCTCAAAGCCCCACTCATTGAGATCATCAAAGAATAGGCCGCCGACGCCGCGCGCCTCACCGCGATGGCGCAAGTAGAAATATTCATCACACCACTTCTTGTAGCGACCATGGGTATCATCACCAAATCCGGCGCAGGTATCCCGGGCCACTTGATGCCAGTGGCGGACATCCTCTTCATTGGCGTAATAAGGGGTCAGATCAAATCCCCCGCCGAACCACCATAGCGGTTCAGAATCGGCGCGCGTGGCGACCAGAAACCGCACATTCATGTGTACCGTCGGCACGAAGGGATTGCCCGGATGCAGCACCAGTGACACACCCATGGCCTCGAATCCGCACCCGGCCAGTTCAGGTCGTCGCGCCGTGGCCGAGGCGGGTAATGCAACCCCCTGCACCTGGGAAAAATTCACCCCGGCTTTTTCCAGCAGCGCGCCGTTTTCCATCACCCGCGTCCGCCCACCGCCACCTTCAGTACGCGACCAATTATGTTCGCGAAATCTGGCGCCACCATCACATTGCTCCAGGGCGGCGCAAATGCGGTCCTGGAGCGCAAGCAGATACGCCTTTACGTCATTAATCTCGGGGTGGTCAGACATGGTGGAATTTCGGGGTCGCTGGAATTCAGGTTATCCTAGCCCAACTACCCGGCGCCGGTTAGACTTCGCGCCCCAATTCAGCGACTTCCACCATGATCAAAAAACGCACCGCCTCCATCCGCCGCGAAACCCGCGAAACCCGTGTCGCGCTGGACTTGTGCATTGACGGCAGTGGCCAGGGGGAGTTCCGGATTGGCATTCCTTTCCTGGAGCATATGCTCGACCAGGTGGCGCGGCACGGCATGCTGGACCTGAAAGTTATTGCCGAAGGTGATCTGCAGGTGGATGCGCACCATACGGTGGAAGATGTGGGCATATGTCTTGGACAGGCATTGCGTGAAGCCCTGGGCGACAAGTCCGGGATCCGGCGTTTTGGCCATGCCTATGTGCCGCTGGACGAGGCCCTGTCGCGGGTGGTGGTGGACTGCTCCGGGCGACCCGGGCTGGAGTATCACGTCACCTATCCCCGCGCCCGCATCGGCGAATTTGACGTGGATCTGATCCGTGAATTTTTCCAGGCGCTGGTCAACCACGCCGGTTTGACGTTGCACGCGGATAATCTGCGTGGTCGCAATGCCCATCACATCGCCGAGACCCTGTTCAAAGGACTCGGTCGCGCATTGCGCATGGCGCTGGAACCGGACGCACGGCTCGGGGACGTGACACCTTCCACCAAGGGATCGCTCTGATCCCATTGTGCTGCCATGGCCAGAGTTGCTCTGCTCGATTACGGCAGCAGTAATCTCCGTTCCGTCGCCAAGGCGCTTCAGGCGGCGGCCACACCGGGCACGGATATCCATATAAGTACCACGGCCGCGGAATTGCGCCGCGCGGATCGAATTGTGTTCCCTGGCCAGGGCGCCATCGGCCAATGCATGCAGCGCTTGCGGCAGATGGATTTAGTCGCTGCGCTCAGCGACAGCCTGCGCAACAAACCCTTTCTCGGCATTTGCCTTGGCCTGCAAAGCCTGATGAGCACCAGCGACGAGAATGGCGGCACCCCCTGCCTGGACATTGTTTCCGGGAATGTGCGGCGTTTCCCCGCGCTTACCGGTCTCAAGGTCCCGCATATGGGTTGGAACCAGGTGGCGCAACGAAAATCCCATCCGCTATGGAAAGGCATTCCTTCCGGTGAACGCTTCTATTTCGTGCATAGTTATTTCGTTGCCCCGGCTGACGACTCCTGGACCGCCGGCAGCACGGAGTACGGCTCCAGCTTTACCTCGGCGCTGGCCCGGGACAATATTTTTGCCGTTCAATTTCATCCGGAAAAAAGCCAGCGCGCCGGGCTGACCTTGCTGAGTAATTTTCTGCGCTGGGATCCTTGAGGGTACATCCCTGTACATCGCCGCGTGTGTGCTCCTGCACACGCGGCATACTACCGCCAGGGACGGCGGGTACACAGAAAATGCAGGAGCAATTTTCTGTGCCTACGTCCATGTACATAGCCGCTCCTGCGCATCCTGCGCTCGCGGCTTACATGGCCTTGGCATTGCTACTCCTGAATATGCGGCTTACGACCGCCATGGATGGCGGAAGTGCAGAAAATGCAGGAGTAATTTTCTGCCATGGCCTTGGCATTGCTACTCCTGAATAAGCGGCTTACATGGCCTTGGCAACGCCGCTCCTGCGCATCCTGCGCTCGCGGCGTACATGGCCTTGGCATTGCTACTCCTGAATAAGCGGCTTACATGGCCTTGGCAACGCCGCTCCTGCGCATCCTGCGCT
>JAYUHG010000382.1:0-6978 GCA_043767195.1 Gammaproteobacteria bacterium
CTCCGGGGCCGTTTCCGTCACGGGTGTTTCGGCGGTAGGCATCGCAGGTGCAACTGTTGCTTCTGGCGCCGCCGTCGTTTCTGTCTTGCCGGCTTCCAGCGTCAACAGTTCGTCCTTATCCACGCTGAACATTTCCTGGCGTTCCAGCGCCGGAGTGGTTGTGGCCGGCGCGGGAGGCGGAGTGGCGGCAACCGTCGCTGGCGCCGGTGCCGGAGTTGCTGCCGGTACCGGTGGTGCTGGCGTGGTTACCGGAGGGGGAGGCGTCACCTGGGTCGTAGCCGGTGTTGGCGCTGGAGATTGTGAAGGCGCGGCCGGTGTGGGCCGCAATGCAGTACCAGAACGGGCGGCGGCGGCGGTGGCCCGCTCCAGACTGGCCAGTTCACTTTGCGCTGCGGCATAGCCCTGATCAGCGGCCATGCGGAACCAGCGTCGAGCCTGGGTGTAATCCTGGGGCACACCTTTGCCGGAGCGGTACAGTGAGCCAAGATTGTACTGAGCCACGGCGTCGCCCTTGTCCGCCGCCAGCCGGTACCACTTCACAGCTTCCGTCATGTCCTGGGGTACGCCGTCGCCGGTGTGGTACATGCTGCCAAGCTGAACTTGCGCGCGCACATAACCCTGATCCGATGACTGCTTGAACCACTTTTGCGCTTCCGTGGAATTCTGCGGTACGCCTTCGCCGTAGAGATTGGACAGGCCCAGACTGTACTGCGCCACCATATGCCCCTGTTCCGCGGCGCGCCGGTACCAGGTGGCGGCTTCCTTCAAATCCTGTTTGACGCCTTCACCAAAGGCATAGGCCACCGCGAGGTTGTATTGGGCATCGCGCTCACCCTGCACCGCGGCCTTGCGATACCAGTTCACGGCTTCGGGATAACTCTGATTTACGCCTTCCCCAACGTAGTACATGTAACCCAGGTTCACTTGCGCCGCGGGATCGCCCAAATCCGCCAAGCGCCGGAACTCCGTTGCCGCAGCCTGCAGATCGCCGCGGGCCTGGAAATCCCGGGCGCTTTGCATGTCGGCACTGGTCAGCAGCGGCGTTAACAACATTAAGGTAAGGACGCTTATTCGGAACATGATGGGCTTAATCCCCTGTGGGAAGTACTGTAAACACAAATTATGGACAAAAACCCTCGGAAAAACCACTAGATATGGTGGTTCCATGGGTTTGTTTCCCCCAACGGGGTGTGACGGAGGCTGCCGGGTGACTCTGGCCCACTCGGCGCGCGGCCTCAGCCTGTCATCTGCGTACTGTCAGTGGCCTAAGAATCTGGCTGTTCGGCAACGGCAAGGTTCCTCGCTGCAGCCGGGATGACAGCTTATTTTCGACTCCGCCAATAGTGGCGGACCGTGGCAACAAGCTGCCACTTCATGCACAATCGCCCTACGTCATAGCTTTGGAAAAGGAATTAGCTCCCATGCGCAACCTTATATCCTCCCTGTTGTTTTGTTTAGGCACCTTAATGATGGTGAGTCCGGCTGCCCTGTCACAGGATGGCGACGACCCGGGACCCGCGGTCATGGACACCGTGAACCAGGTGCTGACGGTGCTGCGGGACACCAAAGCATCTGAGGCCGACAAGCGCGCCAAAGTCTATTCCCTTGTGCAAGGCCGCATTGATTTTGAGGGCATGTCACGCCGCATCCTGGCTGTGGACTGGAAAAACCTCGACACCACCCAGCGCGCGAAGTTCCAGGGCTTGTTCAAACAATTGCTGCTCGACAGCTACTGGGCGCAGATGCGCAAGTACAAGGACGAGAAGGCGGAATATGTCACCGCCATTGTGGAAGGGGACAACGAGGCCACGGTGGATACCATCATCGTCTCCGGCACCCTGGAGATCCCGGTGACCTACCGCATGGAAAAACTCAACGGCACGTGGCTGGCCTACGACATTCTGGTGGAATCCCTGAGCCTGACCAGCAATTACCGCAATGAATATCGCACGGTGATCAAGTCCAAGGGCATTGACGGACTGTTTGCGCGCATGCAGGCGCAAATTGACCATGTGAACGCCAACTGAATGTTCAATGCCTATCAAGTACAACCAGCCCGCTGTTTCAGGGAATCAATGGCGCGCCCGAGCCCATCCAGGGTGAGTGGAAACATGCGTCCACCCACCAACTCTCGCACCATGGCTATGGAGGCGGTGTAGTCCCAATATTGTTCCGCCACGGGATTGAGCCAGACCGCATGGTTATAAGTGGAGAGCAGGCGTCCCACCCAGGCTGCCCCCGGCTCCTCGTTCCAGTGTTCCACACTGCCGCCCGGCAGCATCAGTTCGTAGGGGCTCATGCTGGCGTCGCCGACGAAGATTAATTTGTGATCGGCGCCGTACTTGTGCAGCACATCCAGGGTCGGGGTGAGTTCCACATGACGGCGGCGATTATTGCGCCAGACGTTTTCATACACGCAGTTGTGAAAGTAAAAGTGTTCCAGGTGTTTGAACTCGGTGCGCGCCGCGGAGAATAATTCTTCGCACTGTCGCACATGGCGGTCCATGCTGCCGCCGGCATCCAGGAACAGCAGAATTTTTACCGCGTTGTGGCGCTCCGGCACCATGTGGACATCCAGCAGACCGGCGTTGCGCGCGGTGCCGGTGATGGTGCCGTCCAGGTCCAGTTCATCGGTGGCGCCTTGGCGCGCGAAACGGCGCAGGGTGCGCAGCGCCAGTTTGATGTTGCGCGTACCCAGTTCCACATCCCCATCCAGGTTCCGGTATTCGCGCCGATCCCACACTTTCACCGCGCGTTGGTGACGCGACTGGTCCTGGCCAATGCGGATCCCTTCCGGGTTGTAGCCCTGGGCGCCGAAAGGGGAGGTGCCGCCGGTGCCAATCATTTTGTTACCGCCGGCGTGGGCCTTTTTCTGCTCTTCCAGACGCTGACGGAGGGTTTCCATGAGCTTGTCCCAGCCCCCCAGGGCTTCGATTTGGCGTTTTTCTTCATCGCTGAGGTTCAGATCCATGCGGCGCTGAAGCCATTCCACCGGGATCTCCGCCACCAGGGTCGCGAATACTTTCTCTATACCTTTGAAGTGCGCGCCGAAGACCTGATCGAAGCGGTCAAAAAAGCGTTCGTCCTTGACCAGGCTGGCGCGCGCCAGGAAATAAAAGGATTCCAGATCCCGTTGCGCCACATCCTTTGTCACCGCGTCCAACAACGTCAGGTATTCCGTCACTGAAACCGGAATGTCGGCGCTACGGAGCTTGTCAGAAAGCTGGGTGAACATGGGGTAGCTCAGTTTGTCATTCCGATGGAGCGAAGCGACGAGGAGTCTTGCTATTAGAACTCTTTGAGCGAAGGAGAATAGTCATGTTCGAGATCACAATGGTGCGCCGGATCAGACGGAATTCTGGCCAGTCTCATTCTCTTCCTGTCGCGGCAGCCATTCGGTAAGAATCACACGCAGTTCGTCGCGGGTGAACGGCTTGAGCAGAATGGCGTCCATCCCCGCCGGTCAGGCGTTTCCGCGACGATTCATGAACACCAGGCGCTCAAACAAATGCACGTCCTGCTCATTCTTCAACAACGCCCCGTGTAGTTTCGGGATCAGTTTGCGTTCATTGTCCTCGCGCAGGGATTCGGGGGAAATGTCCTCGGTCACCAGCAGCTTGATCCAGTCCAGCAGTTCCGAAGTTGACGGTTTCTTTTTCAGCCCCGGGATTTCGCGCAGATCAAAAAAAGAATCCAGGGCCTCCTTGAGCAGTCGCTTTTTAATGTCGGGGAAATGCACCTGGACGATCTGCTCCATGGTGCCGGGATCGGGAAAGCGGATGTAATGAAAGAAGCAGCGGCGCAGGAAGGCATCCGGCAGTTCCTTTTCATTATTACTGGTGATGACGACAATGGGCCGTTGCCGGGCGCGCGCCAGCTCCCGCGTCTCGTAAACATAGAACTCCATGCGATCCAGTTCCTGCAGCAGGTCGTTGGGGAATTCAATGTCGGCCTTGTCAATTTCGTCAATCAGCAACACCACTTGCTGCTCGGCGGCGAAGGCCTCCCACAATTTGCCGCGCATGATGTAATTGCCGATGTCGTTGACGCGCGCATCGCCCAGTTGGGAATCCCGCAGCCGCGCCACGGCGTCATATTCGTACAGACCCTGGCGCGCCTTGGTGGTGGATTTGATATGCCACTCGATCAGCGGGTGCCCCAATGCCTGGGCTACCTCCACCGCCAGCATGGTCTTGCCGGTGCCGGGTTCGCCCTTGACCAGCAACGGGCGCCCGACGGCCACCGCGGCATTGACCGCCGTTTTCAGATCCGCCGTGGCAATATAGGTAGCCGTGCCCTGAAAACGCTGCGCACTCATGCCAGCAGCCCGCCGATTAATGCTCCCAGCAACATGGGCGCGATGCAGATCAGATAGATCAGCAGTGTGCCGCCGGCAAAGAACGCGCCCACCACAGGAATTCCGGTGAGCAGGGTCCCGCCAAACAACAATGCCACCGAAATGATCACGCCCGGCAACAGCGCCGCCAGCAATCCACGCATCGCGCTACCCGCCAGTTTGCCGCCGACAATGCCGGCAATGAGCGGACCCACCCCCGGAAGCCAGATGAGCAGCAGGGAGAGGAGGAGCATCCAGAACGAGGCTGCGATTATGCTTCCGTGGGTGTCGGGCATGGGAAATCAGCTACAAGCAACAAGCTACAAGCGACAAGAAAACCAGCGTTGCGATAGGGTAAAGTCCTGCGTCATGGCAAAAGTATATACCTTGTAGCTTGTAGCTTGTGGCTTGTAGCTCAATTCTCAATGATATAGTAACCCCGCAAATTCCATCATTGGCAGCGTATGCAAAAACGCATAAAAATCATTGTCCCCATCCCCCTGGACGCCGCCGCCGTGGCCAATCGCGCCGCCCAGTTGCCCAAGGAATTCATCATGCCGGGCATGGAGGTGGAATTCGTGGCGGTGAAGTGGGGCGCAGCTCTGGGTGACAGTTATTACGACACCCTATTAATGGATATGAGCGTGTTCGAGGCCGGGATGCGGGCTGAGGAGGAAGGGTTCGCGGCGGTGTGCATTGATACCGTGAGCGATTCGGGGCTGTATGCCCTGAGGTCGCGGCTGAAGATCCCGGTAGTTGGGCCGGGACAGGCCTCGTTTCATGTGGCCTGTTGCCTGGGGCACAAGTTTTCCATTATCACCATGTGGGATGAGTGGTTTCCGCTCTACACCAAGACCCTGAAAGAATACGGCCTGGAGTCGCGCTGCGCTTCCCTGCGTTCCATCAAGACCAGACCGGACCTGGCCGAGTTGCTGGCGGGCAAGGAAGAAGTGGTTTTCAAGAAACTGGAAGAGGAATCCTTAAAGGCAATTCATGAGGACGGCGCCGATGTGATCGTGCTCGGCTCCACCACCATGCATCAGTCCCATGGCTATTTGAAGGAACGGCTGCCGGTGCCGGTGATCAATCCCGGGCAGGTGGCATACAAGCTGTGCGAAATGTTCCTGCAACTGGGGCTGACCCACAGCAAGAAGTCCTTCCCCGCGCCGCAGAAGCCTAATGATGGCATGATATTGTCGCGTGGCAGATGAAAGTCAAACAGCGGTCGTGTTTCAGTTTGTCTCTCTGAGCACCACATTGTCATCCCGGTGGAGCGAAGCGACGAGGGATCTTGTTTTTTCTTGAACGCAAAGATTCCTCGGTCTCCGCTCCCGGCTCGACTCTACCGGGTACGTCCCTGTACCCGTCCCTTCGGTCGGAATGACAATTTAAGTACTCGGAATGAACTGGGTGTAACTGAGATACTACCCAAAAAGGAAACAGTGCATGAAAAATCATCCCTACGAGTATTACGTTGATATCGTCACCAAGCGTTACTTCCACGCCGTGGATAATTTCGACATGCGCGGGGTGCTGGATTGTTTTTACCCGGACGCGTCGTTGCGGGAGATGACCTCCAACTCCCTGCATGATGGCATCGCCAACATCGAAAAAATGTTTGTCGGATTATTCGGCGCCCACAGCCACATCTGGCACGGAAATTTTGTCCACAGCGTGGATGTGCAGGGCCATGCTATCTGCTCCCAGTTTTCCGTGGAGGTGACGCCCAAGGGCGCGGAGAAACCGGTGCGTTACGAAAACTGCAATCGCTTCTATCTCAAGGACGGCAAATTCACGCGCGTGTTTGTGTATATGAGCGGCGACAACCTGCTGAAGTAATCCGGAGCACAGATCATGCAATACCAAAGCACATTAAATCGCGAACAGCTCGTGGACTTGGCCATCAAGCGTTACTTCGCCAGCGTGGATCGCAAGGATATGGCCGCCGTGCTGAACTGTTTCCATGAAAACGCCATGCTCACGGTACAGACCGCCTTTGCCACCCATGTGGGTCATGTCGGCCTGAGGCGTATGTTCACGGACTTCTTCGGCGCCTTCAAAACCATCATCCATCGGGATTTCACCTGCACCGTGGACGCGGACAACGGTCGCATTGTCGCCAGCTTCGTCGCCGAACTGGTGGATCACAACGGCCAAAAGACTCTGCTGGAGAATACCAACTTCTGGCGTATCCGCGGGGATCGCTTTCAGGAAGTCTATGTGTACATGAGCGGGGCCAATCCACTGGTGTGATCGGAGTGATGTAATGCCTCGCCGCATGATAAATGGTGAAGGCTGAAGGACCGGCCTATTCTGCACTATCCTGTATTCTACAGGTCAAAACCTGAATCCGGATTAAGACTCAGCTACGGAGCACGTTATGAAAGAACGCGGACTTGGACTGATAGCAGTGGCCGCCATGGTCATCATCGCGGCATTTTTGTTTTTCCCGCGCAAGGCCAACAAGGTCGAGGAATTGCCGCCGGCCCCGGTGGCCATGCCCGAGCCGGCACCCGCGCCGCCAGCGGCTGAACCCGCCATCAAATTCCCGTTACCGGAAACCCCGGCCCCGGTGGCGAAGCCGTTGCCGACACTGGAGCAAAGCGATGGGTTGGTGCGGGAGGAACTCGCTGGGGTCATCG
>JAYUHG010000383.1:0-2958 GCA_043767195.1 Gammaproteobacteria bacterium
GAAGAATTCCACCGCCAATTCTTTCGCGCCCGGCACTTGCAGGATGGACGGTGCCTTGTAGCCATCGAAGACGATGTCGGCATAGGCGAGATCCTGAATCACCCAAATATTGTGTTCGCGGGCGAAGTCCACCACGCGCTGGAAGAAATCCAGGTCCACGCATTGGGCGGTGGGGTTGCCGGGAAAATTCACCAGCAGCAATTTCGGGCGCGGCGAAGAGTTCTTGAATGCCGTCTCCAGCTCCGCGAAGAAATCCCGATCCAGGCCGATGGGCACATGGCGCACGTCGGCGCCGGCGATGATGAAACCGAACGGATGGATCGGATACGCCGGGTTCGGCACCAGCACGGTGTCGCCCCGATCACAGATGGCCATGGCCAGATGCGCGAGCCCTTCCTTGGAACCCAGCGTGACGATGGCCTCGGATTCCGGATCCAGGTCCACGTTATAGCGCTGCTTGTACCAGTTGCAGATGGCGCGCCGCAGCCGAGGGATGCCGCGCGACATGGAATAGCGATGGGTGTCCTTGCGCCGGGAGGCCTCAATCAACTTCTCGACGATATGGGGCGGCGTCGGCTGGTCCGGGTTGCCCATGCCGAAATCAATAATATCCTCGCCCCGATGGCGCGCCGCCATCTTCAACTCATTGACGATGGCGAACACATAGGGCGGAAGACGATTGATCCTGGGGAAATCAGTATGCACGGCCAAAATACCTGCTGTTGAGGGCAAAAAGGGCTGGCAAGTATAGGAAATCAGGGGGGCAGAGTCATTGAAATTCGAGATTTGCTTGAATATTTGGCAGAACCTTTACTTTCAATGACTCTGACCCGAATGGCACTTACTTAAGCGCTTTAGGCTCGTCACCCCGTGCGAGCCTGCCCCGTGCGAGCCTGCCCCGTGCTGCGACACGGGGACACGGGGTCCAGTTGAAATAATTTCATTATTTGTCCTGGATCCCGCCCCGGCTTTCGCCGGGGTGACGCGCCGGGATGACGGAGTGGCAGATTTTCCAGTGTTATCGGGTGTTTTGGCATAAGTAAGTGCCATTCGACTCTGACCCCCTGATTTCCGCCTTTATACTGGACCCATGTTACGGGCAGCAGTCATTCAGATGGTTTCCGGCGCGGAGGTGGGCCAGAACCTTGCCGTGGCGGCGGACCTGCTCGGTCAGGCCCGGGCCGCGGGTGCGGGATTCGCCGCCCTGCCGGAGTTCTTTGCCATTATCAGTCCCGATGAGCGGGCCAAGCTGGCGATCCGGGAGCCATTTGGGCGTGGACCGTTACAGGATTTTCTCAGTCGTCAGGCGCGGCAACATGGCATCTGGTTGCTGGGCGGCACATTGCCGATTCAGTCAGAGGATCCGGAACGGGTTTACAACACCAGTCTGCTGTTCGATGCCAACGGAAACTGCGTGGCCCGCTACGACAAAATGCACTTGTTCGATGTGCATGTGGGCCAGGACGGCAAGGAGCAATACAACGAATCCGCCACCATGAAGCACGGCGCGCAACCGGTGGTGGCCACTACGCCTCTGGGCAACATCGGACTCTCTGTTTGTTATGACCTGCGCTTCCCGGAGTTGTATCGCGGCATGTTGGACGAGAATATCGTCATGATCACCGTACCCTCCGCGTTCACGGCGCGCACCGGGGAGAAACATTGGGAAATGTTGCTGCGCGCCCGCGCCGTGGAGAATCTTTGTTTTGTCATCGCCCCCGGCCAGGGCGGCGTCCACAACGAGAAGCGCACCACCTGGGGCCACAGCATGATCGTGGATCCCTGGGGCGAGATTTTGTGCTGCGTGAAGAACGGGGCCGGATTTGCCTGCGCCGATCTGGACCTGGATAGCTTGCATGCATTGCGTCAGAGTTTTCCGGCGCTGAGTCACAGGCGGCTGGGCAAGTAACGATTCTGGCGCGATCTGTGGCAGACTCGTCGCGTACGGCGCGCGCTCACGCAGAGAGAATCCCATACATCCCGTGGAGTCAAAAGAGTTGATGGAAAACGCACTCGCACTTGCCGAACAACAGATGCTGGAACCCGTGGGTCTGGACCTGGGCGCACTGGAACAGACCCTGCACCATATCATGGCGCGTGATGTGGATCACGCTGATCTGTTTTTTGAATCCGCGCGCGCGGAATCCTGGGTGCTGGAGGACGGCATCATCAAGGAAGGCTCTCACAGCATTGATCAGGGCGTGGGTGTGCGCGCGGTCAGCGGCGAGAAATCCGGCTTTGCCTATTCCGATGAGATTATTCTGCCAGCATTGACCAGCGCGGCGCAGACCGCGCGCGCTATTGCCAAGAGTGGTGGCGATGGACAGCTCTCGGCCTGGAGCAGACATAGCCCCGTGGCCTTGTATGGCGCCGGCGATCCATTGGCGTCCATTCCCACAGAGCAAAAGATCGCATTGCTGCACAAGGTGGATGAACTGGCGCGTAAGCGCGACCCGCGTGTGCAGCAGGTCATCGCCAGTCTTGCCGCCAGCCATACGACGATTCTGGTCGCCGCCATGGATGGAACATACAGCGCCGATATCCGTCCGTTGGTGCGGCTGAACGTGAGCGTGATCGTGGAGCACAATGGCCGGCGCGAAAAAGGCGGCGCCGGCGGCGGTGGCCGCTTCGGTTATGAATATTTTCTCGAAGGCAGCATCGTGCAGGATTATGTGAATGAGGCCGTGGATGGCGCGCTGCTGAATCTTGACGCCGTGGCCGCCCCCGCCGGCGCCATGACCGTGGTGCTGGGCCCAGGCTGGCCGGGAATACTGTTGCATGAGGCCATCGGCCACGGACTGGAAGGTGACTTCAATCGCAAAGGCACCTCAGCATTTTCCGGTCGCATCGGCCAGCGTGTAGCCACACCCGAAGTCACCGTGGTGGACGACGGCACCATTGCCGGTCGCCGCGGTTCATTGACCGTGGATGATGAAGGCACACCGACGAGTTGCACCA
>JAYUHG010000384.1:0-6973 GCA_043767195.1 Gammaproteobacteria bacterium
CCGCCGGGGCAGAAGATGACGATTATCTTGCCAAGGGCTTGGCCGGAGGCGCGAAGGACGGACCATTCAACAGTATTGAGGAACTGCGTGCGGTTCTAGGCATGACCGAAACCTTGTATCAAAAAATGCGCCCGGCATTGACGCTGTACTCCCATCAGCCCGGTGTTGCCGGCGCCGTAGCGGTGCCGCAAATTGCCGGAGGCGATCTGGAAGCGCGCTTTTTATCGGGTCGGCGCAGTCAGATATATGCCATTACCAGTACCGGGAATATCGCGGACACCGCGCTCAGTATTGAGGTGGTGGTGCAACTGCGATCAGGGGGCAAACCACCCTACGCCATCCTGTCCTGGCGTGAGGCGCCGTGGAAAAACGCGGATGTCGCCAAGGATACCGCGGAGAAAGATCGTGGATAGTCAACGGCTGCTTGGTTATGGTCGCGCCACCTGGGCGTGGTGGTTGGAGGGCATCCTCCACCTGCTTCCGCCGGCGCTGCGTACCCGCTGGTTCCCCACGCCGGAAATTCTGGAAGTGCGATGGGATGGGGTCGCGATGGCGTGGGTCCATCGTTCCAGTGCCGGTGAGGTGCTCGCCACCCAACACACTCCGCTCACCGCAGTGGCTGGATCGGAGCTATCCACCTGGCTGACGTCCCAGGTACCAATCTCTGCAACGGTGATCCTGTTCGTGCCCCAGATCCGGGTGTTATCCCGGACCTTGCAATTGCCCCTGGCGGTGGAGCCCGATTTACGCAGCATGTTGGAACTGGACTTGGACCGGCTGACGCCCTTCACACCGGATGCGGTGTATCTGGATGCGAACGTGTGTAGCCGCAATACGGAAACTCAGACACTGACCTGTCGCTTTGCCGTGATTAAACGCATGGATGTGGACTCCATTCTCCAGACGCTGCGACAACTGGGCCGGCCTGCCCATGCTGTGCGCATTGATCCCGGGTTTGAAGTGATGCTGGATTTACTGCCACCAGCATTGCGTCCCCGTGGAGACGTGCAGGCCCGTCAACGCACCGTCTTTGCTTATAGCGTCGCGCTGGCGTTGCTTATAACTGCTCTGTTCGCACCTTTGCCGCATCAGGACGCACTACTGTCGGATTGGCAGCGGCAGGTCGCCGCGCAAAAAGAAGCCGCCAGCGCCGCGCAGGCATTGTTAGTGCAGCGCACCGCGCTGGCCGAACGCACCCGATTTGTGGCTGCACGCCGTTCCGAGTTACGCCCCATGGTGGAGGCATTAACGGAACTCACGCTGCGTTTGCCCGATAACGCCTGGGTCAATCGGCTCATGACCCAGGGGGACGATATTCAAATTTATGGGGAAGCAGAATCCGCCACTGGGTTGGTGCCCTTGTTGGAGTCCTCGGATCTTTTTCAGCAGGTGGATTTTCGCTCCCCGACAACACGTAACGAAGCCACCGGGAAGGACCGCTTTCATCTGGGCCTGCATTTGACACCCTTGGTGACCAAACCGTGATTCCACGGACGCCGCGACTGCATGCTGCCGCCGCGCTCTTGCTTGGCGTGATTGTGATTGGCATTCCTCTAATTGTGCTGTTGCTCCCGGCTTGGCAGGCGCGGATCCAGTTTTGGGAGCGGCGAAGCATGTTGGTGGAGCAGGCGTCACGGTATCAATCCCTCGCCGCCCAGACACCGATACTCAAGAAAAGCGTGGAACAACTGCTGGCGCAAAGCGCTGACCGCGGTGGATTCGTGCAGGAGACTTCGTCCGCGCTCGGCGCCGCGGCTTTACAGCGCAAGATTCAAACCATGATCGAAGCGCTAGGCGGCAATGTGCAAAGCGCTCAAAGCGTTCCGGATATTAGTAAAGGAATGTTTCCCGCGGTCACCGTCCGGGTGCAGGCGAATATTTCAATGGAGGCACTGGGATCGCTATTTGGATCCCTGGCCCAGGATCCCTTGCTGCTGGAGGCTGATAACGTTTTTATCCAAACCCGTTACGCCGGAGGTCAGCGCCCAGCGCATGAAGGAATAAATCTGTTGGAGATCCGGCTGGATGTGACCGGATTTCTGTACGAGGTGGAGACACCATGAGCCGGTTATTTTCAGGTTGGCTTCAGCGAGACAAGGTCGCATTGGCCTTGGCCGGGGTATTCCTGGTTGCGTTGGTCATAGAGTGGAGCGCCAGCGGACTGTTTACGACGCGAAGCACCGAAATTTCACCAGCACCGGCCTTCCCGCCGGCCAGTAATCCTGTCGCTGCGCCGCCGGTGAAGGACTTCAGCGTTATGGCGGAGCGCCCGCTGTTCATGGACACGCGCCGCCCCTATATCCCCCTACCCTCCGCGCTGCAAGTAATTGCCGAAGCAGTACCCCCCGAACCCATGACGTTGCTGGCGACGGTTCTGGCGGAGGGTCAACAAATCGCA
Organism: Gammaproteobacteria bacterium; assembly: GCA_043767195.1. Classification (GTDB taxonomy): domain Bacteria; phylum Pseudomonadota; class Gammaproteobacteria; order Eutrophobiales; family Eutrophobiaceae; genus 2-02-FULL-61-13. The sequence goes on from JAYUHG010000384.1 coordinate 2,399, forward strand.
ATCATTCAGTCCCAGCGCGATAACAAGACTCAAAAGCTTGCCGTCGGCGAAGCCATAGCCGGCTGGACTCTGGCTGAAGTCGGACCGGGCTTTGTCACACTACAGCGCGGCAATGACGTGCGCCGGCTGGATTTGACGGTGAAACCCGGCGACCCAACACCAGCCTCCCTAGCGCCGGAAGAAGAGTAGTAGAGACCATTTGGCCAGGCTTGGCCCAGACATTTGCAAACTCTGGGAATCCGGCAAGTTCTGGGCCTATACTGTAAAAAACGCAACGTGACCCCAAATGAGGCTCACGGCACAAGGGAGTTTTGAACATGATGAAGAGGCGCGCATACATCGCATTGGTAGGAGGTTTTCTGCTCGGAGTGCTATCCGCCTGCGCGCAAAGCCCGAGTCACGACACGGTCGCCCACTCTGATGTGTCGGCTGCCACGCCGGAAGGCATGGTTGCGGGGTCAACGGATTTTCCTGTAGCCGCAACACCCTCCGTCACCGTTGGTCGTGAAGCTATCCTGGAAATGGGCACCGACAGTTTTGTTGGTAAACAGGAGCAGTCTCCTTCCACCGCACCGGATCCCAAGGAGCCAAAAGACATTACGCTGAATTTTGAATCCACCGAATTGCGCGAGTTCGTGCGCGCAATCATGGAGGATGTGATTAAGGCCCCTTATGTAATTGACCCCAAGGTAGCCGGCAAGGTGTCTGTCCATACGGGCGGCCCCATCACCAAATCTGAAGTGTTGCCGCTGTTTGAGCAGTTGCTGGCCATGAACGGCGCAGCCATGACTCTGGTCAATGGCATGTACCACATCGTTCCGCGCGCCTTTGCTTCCAAAGGTACAAATGCGCCAACCACCGAGGAATCGGTGACCGGTTTTGCTACGCGTATCATCCCGCTGCAATACCTCGCCGCCACTGAAATGCAGAAGATTCTGGAACCCTATCTGGCGGAAGGCGCGAATGTGCGTATTGATGCCAAGCGTAATCTGGTCATCGCCTCCGGCACCGCTCAGGAATTGGCGACCTTGCAGGAAACCGTGGATCTGTTTGATGTGGATTGGTTGCGAGGCATGTCCGTGGGTTTGTACCCATTGGATTATGTGGACCCCAAAACCATGAAGAATGAACTGGATGCCATTATCGGAGCCATGGACTCTGAACAGGGTGGTGGGTTATTGGGTGGTTTGGTACGCACGGTGCCCATTGATCGGTTGAATTCCCTGTTGCTTATCAGCTCCACCCAGGCCGCGCTACGGGAAGTGGAAATCTGGTTGCACCGTTTGGATCGCCCCGGCGAACAAGCTGGCCAGCGCCTGTATGTATATCGTGCCCAGAATGCCAAGGCGACGGAACTGGCTTCCATCCTCGGACACATCTTTGGGCGGGGCGCCGCTGGAACTGCGACTGGTGGCGATGCACCCCTGGCGCCGGGTCAAGTCCCTGTGGAAATCCTCCCAGAAAATGCCAGCCCATTGCCCCAGCCTGGCGGAACTCCGAGAAATGCTGGTACTGGCGCCAGTATCGGTGCTCAAGGGAAAGTGGACATCATCGCCGATGACACCCGTAATGCCCTGGTGGTGCTGGCCAGCCCCCAGGACTACCGCATGGTGGAATCCGCGCTCAAGCAATTGGACATCGTGCCACTGCAAGTGTTGATCGAAGCCAGCATTATTGAGGTCACGCTCAAGGATGATTTGAACTACGGTGTAGAATGGTTTTTCAAGAATCACCTGAATGACGGGCGGCGCGGCAAGAAAGGTCAGGGCCAGTTGGACATTGGCGAAGCCGGGCTGTCTGCCTTGGCTCCAGGATTTGCCTACACCATTATTGATTCCGCCAAACAGGTCCGCGTGGCATTGAATGCGCTCGCGCAAGAGTCAGAGGTAAATGTTTTGTCGTCCCCCTCATTGATGGTGCTGGATAACAAAACCGCGTTCATTAATGTGGGCGATGAAATCCCTGTGCCCACGCGCCAGTCCAGCAGCAATGTTGATCCGGCGGCGCCCACCGTCAATGAAATCCAGTTCCGGCAGACTGGCGTTACCCTCACGGTGACACCCAGAGTCAATGACAGCGGACTGGTGACCATGGAGATCAAGCAGGAAGTCAGCAACGCCGTCAGCACCACCTCTTCAGATATTGATGCTCCTACCATCCAGCAGCGGCAGGTGGAAAGCGTGGTGGCAATCTATTCAGGCGAGACCATTGTCCTCGGCGGACTAATTCAAGACACCGAGACCACATCGGAAGGCGGTATCCCGATTCTTCACAAAATACCGGTCATCGGGAAACTCTTTGGTCAGACCCGGGATGATTCGCGGCGCACAGAGCTGTTGGTATTGCTGACGCCCCGTGTAGTCCGCAACCGCGACAACGCCCGGCAGTTAACCGATGAGTTCCGGAAAAAATTGCAGGGTCTCAAGCCCGAGGAACCCAGCTAAAGATTTTCCTGTCATTCACAGGTTAGTGGCGCAGTATCTGGTCTAGGAAGGTCCGCAGTCGCTCGGAGCGAGGGTGGGTGAAGAATTCCTCCACGCCGTTTACCTCCACAATCCGCCCCCCGTCCATGAACACAATTCGGTTGGCCACTTGGCGGGCAAACCCCATTTCATGGGTGACGCACACCATGGTCATGCCCGAGTCAGCGAGACTCTTCATGGTTTCCAGCACCTCACCGATCATTTCCGGGTCCAGGGCGGAGGTGGGTTCATCGAACAACATGATCTTGGGTTCCATGCACAGGGCGCGGGCAATGGCCACGCGCTGTTGTTGCCCGCCGGATAACTGCGCCGGGAATTTGCCGGCGTAATCTTCCATACGCACCCGGCGCAAATAGTCCAGCGCCCGTGCTTCGGCGACACGCCCGGCTTGACCACGCACCCACACCGGGGCCAGAGTCAGATTTTCCAGCACTGAAAGGTGGGGGAACAGGTTGAACTGTTGAAACACCATGCCCACCTCTGCGCGGACGGCGCGAAGATCCGCAGCGGCTTTCAATTCGGTTTCCCTCACTGTCACTGAGCCGGACTGGTGTTCTTCCAGGCCATTGATGCAACGAATCAGTGTGGATTTACCGGACCCGGAGGGGCCGCAGATCACCACTTTCTCGCCCTCGCCTACCGTCAGGTCCACATCCTTGAGGACATGGGTATCACCAAACCATTTGTTCAGTCCGCGGATGGTGATGGCGTTTTCGTCAGGCACCACTAACTCCCCTGTAATCGGGCAACGTCAACATGGCAATGGCGCAGCAAATAATGAGACCAGCGGCGCCAGTCAGGGCTATAAGGTAATTTCCATAATGGTCGAAAACCGCGCCGTACGCCACGGGACCGGCAGCGGTGCCGAGCATGAACCCCGCGAACAAAAGCCCATAGGTACTGCCAAAAGTTTTTAGGCCGAAATAGCGTGAGGTGAGATAGGCCAGCAGATCCATCTCCGCGCCAATGCTCAGTCCCACCAGGCAGGTAGTGACGATGACGGGGACGCCCTGCCCGACACCGAGCGCGAACCCCGCCATGCCCAGTGCGGAAAGCACGAAGCACACAGCCGCCACCCGCGGCGCAAACCACAAATCCAACAGATACCCCACAACGCCGCGTGAGATCAGTATGGCGCCGCCCAGCACGGCTGCGGTCCAGGCTGCTGCCTGAGGTTCCGCACCTCGATCCACCAACAGGGGGACTAAATGCGCCAGCAGTCCATACAGACACATGGTGACAACGGCAAAGATGGCAAACAGCAGTATGAAAACCCGCTGCCCACCCTCCGATCTCTGATCCTCAACCCCGGATCCCCGATCCAACCCTTCCCCATCCGCCCGCAACCCGAATTCCTCCGGCGTATCCCGCAGCAAGAACCAGATGACCGGTGCTGATACCAGCAACACCATTGCGCCGAGGGCAAAATAACCTGAGCGCCATCCCCACTCGCCAATCAACCACTGCAGCAGCGGCGGGACATAGGTGTAGCCAAGACCGCCGCCGGCCATGGCCAGACCAAAGGCCAGGCCGCGGCGCCGATCAAACCAGGCGCCAAGGATTCTGAGATAAGGTAGTGAATTGGCCCCGGCGGCCAGTGAACCGATGAGGATGAAGAGCAACCACAGGTGCCATAACTTTGTCACAGTGAGCGGAATCGCAATCAGCAAGACACCAAATACAATCACCGAGGGAAATAACACGCGCCGGCCACCGTTTCGATCTACCAGACGTCCCAAATACGGCAAAGACAATGCCAGTGCGCCCGTGAACGCCGTCAGTGCCAGACTGACCTCGGTGCGGCTCCAGCCGAATTCAGTAATCAGTGGCAACATGAAGATCCCGAGTGCGCCGTAAGCAAATTGCCCAGGATTAGTGGACAGGCAAACGGCGCTGGCCGCGACCATGCCCCAGCCACGAAAAAGGCGAAAGCCCATGTGATTAAGGCGGCGGAGTGGTTTCGCCGGCGGACCACCACTCGGTGGCGTTGACGGCGCGGATGAAGGCGTCCCGGTCGGTGGCGTTCAGAGTCTTCAAGCTGGCGACAACTTTTTGCGCCTGGGCGCCGACGGCGTAGCGAAACTCGGGCCGC
>JAYUHG010000385.1:0-6960 GCA_043767195.1 Gammaproteobacteria bacterium
GCCAAGACGCTTTGGACGGAAACAATATTGGAAATCCTCTACGAGACGCTGCGCAAGAATCGGCCCGATGGGGAACTGTTGCCGGTATTGAAAGAAGTGCAGCAAAAAGGTTTCAAGCGCGACTACATTCTTGAGAAGGTGACCAAGAAAGTCAGTGAGCAGGCCTCGACCCGCGTCAGACATCTGTTGAACAAGCAGTAATCCACCCGTAGCGACAATTGCCCGGCACGGCGTCAACAAGGATTGATTGATGGCACAGGCACCACAACTGGTCCGCGGTCTGGGACTCATGGATTCCACCATGCTGGTGGCCGGGTCCATGATCGGCTCCGGCATATTCATCGTCTCAGCTGACATTGCGCGTCAAGTGGGGGCGCCGGGCTGGTTGCTGGTGGTATGGGTGGCAACCGGTCTGCTGACGCTGATGGCGGCGCTGAGTTATGGCGAACTGGCCGCCATGATGCCCAAGGCCGGCGGTCAGTATGTGTATCTGCGCGAGGCTTACTCGCCGCTGTGGGGATTTCTGTATGGCTGGACATTATTTCTCGTCATTCAGACCGGCACCATCGCCGCCGTGGGTGTCGGCTTCGCGCGTTATCTCGGCGTACTCTGGCCCGCCATCTCCGAGTCCAATTACCTGATCGCGCCAGTGCATGTGAGCGCCGGTTATGCACTGTCCTTATCCACGGCGCAGGCGCTCGGCATCGGCATGATCCTGTTTCTGACCTGGATGAACACCCGCGGTCTGCAACTGGGCAAGCTGGTGCAAAACATGTTCACCATCGCCAAGCTCGCCGCGCTGTTTGGATTAATCGTCCTGGGTCTCACCCTGGGCTGGAACGCGGAGGCGGTGCAGGCAAATTTCTCCGATCTGTGGACGCCGCGTGGCACCGTGCAAGAGGTCGGTCCCGGTATCACCGCGCTGGTTTCGTCCTTCGGTTTGCTGGTGGCGCTATGCGTGGCGCAGACAAATTCATTGTTCTCAGCGGATGCCTGGAACAACATCACCTTCACCGCGGGTGAAGTGAAGGATCCGAAACGCAACGTGCCCTTGTCCCTGGCGTTGGGCACGTTCCTGGTCATCGCGCTGTATTTGCTTGCCAATGTGGCCTATCTGGTGACACTGCCGCTGGAGGTTATCCAACAGGTCCCGGGGGATCGGGTCGCGGCGGCCACTGCGGATGTGATACTGCCCGGCATCGGCGGGCTGGTCATGGCGCTGGTGATCCTGGTATCCACCTTTGGATGCAACAACGGATTGATCCTGTCCGGCGCCCGCGCCTCCTATGCCATGGCCCAGGATGGCCTGTTCTTTCGCGCGGTGAGCAGGTTGAATGCGCATCAAGTCCCGGCCTGGGGCCTGATCGTGCAAGGCCTGTGGGCATCGTTTCTGGTCCTGCCGCGTACCATCAAGCAAGATGACGGCGGCGCGATTTCCTATGGCAATCTGTACGGTGACCTGCTCACTTATGTCATATCCGCCGCCCTGATCTTTTATATTCTGACCATCATCGGGATCTTCCGCCTGCGGCGTACGCAGCCGAATGCGGAACGTCCGTATCGCGCCTTCGGTTATCCCTGGATGCCGGCGCTATATATATTGGGGGCCGGGGTCGTGTTGGTAATGCTGTTGCTATACCAAACCGCGGTCACCTGGCCCGGTCTGGTAATCATCGCCAGCGGGGTGCCGGTATACTTCCTTTGGCGCAGGCCGGCAGGCGCGACACAACAACGATCTGAGCCCGGAGAGTCTTTGTGACCGAGAAAGAAACCCCAAAATTGGAAATGATGGGCACACGCCAATTCACCGCCTGGCTGGCGGAGGCGCGTGTCAGTCTGGCCTTCACTACTTACCAGAGCGGCAAAGTATTTTTCATTGGCTTGCAGCCCGACGGCCGCCTGTCAGTGTTCGAGCGTACCTTGAATCGCTGCATGGGCATGTATGTGACGCCGGATGCGCAATCGCTGTATATCAGCACCCTGTATCAGTTGTGGCGCTTTGAGCGCGCCAATGGCGAAGGTCAGGGATATAAAGGATTCGACGCGTTGTACATCCCGCAGGTGGGTTATACCACCGGCGATCTGGATATTCATGATGTAGCCGTGGACGCCGACGGTCGCTTGGTCTTTGTTAACACATTATTCAGTTGTCTCGCCACCACGAGCGAGACTCATAGTTTCAAACCCATCTGGCGCCCACGTTTCATTTCCAAGCTGGCCGCGGAAGATCGTTGTCACCTGAACGGCCTGGCCATGGAGAATGGCCGCGCCCGCTATGTCACCAGTGTCAGCGAATCCGATGTGAATGACGGCTGGCGTGAACGGCGCAGCAATGGCGGCTTGGTCATTGATGTGCAATCCAACGAAGTGGTGGCGCGTGGCTTGGCCATGCCCCACTCGCCGCGGGTCCACGATGGCAAATTCTGGTTGTTGAATTCCGGCACGGGAGAGTTCGGTTGGGTAGATATCAAAGCCGGACGTTTTGAACCAGTCTGCTTCTGCCCTGGCTACCTGCGTGGTCTGGCGTTCACCGGCCAGTTCGCCGTGGTCGGCCTGTCCGAGTCGCGCCATAACAAGACCTTTGACGATCTGCCCCTGAAGGAACAAATGGCAACGCGCCAGGCGGAACCGCGCTGCGGCCTGCAAGTGATAGACCTGCGCACCGGCGACATCGTGCATAGCCTGCGCATCTCCGGCATCGTCGAGGAACTCTATGATGTGGTCACGTTACCCGGCGTCATCCGCCCCATGGCGCTGGGTTTTGTTTCGGACGAGATTCGCAGGGTGATAACAGTCGCAGAAGCGTAAAGCGTCGCACGTGAAGCGTATAACGTGAAGCGTGAAACGTGAAACGTGGAGAGTGAAGAGTAAGGACTATAGAGCCTCACGTAATGGTGAATTTACCAATTCCGTCATTCCGGCCTGTCACCCCGGCGCAGGCCGGGGCCCAGTCTAGACACAGGCGCAAGCCGGAATACAGTCGCATGTCCTGCTTTTCGAGAAGCCCTGGATCCCGGATAACGCCTGCGGCGTTTCCGGGATGACAGCATTACAATTCGCCCATTTCTTGTCTCCCAGCGTGTCTGAACACTCCGGCAAATCCGCCAAAAAAACCCAGCGCACTTTCGAGGAGGCGCTGGCCCTGCATCAATCCGGCAGTCAGGATCAAGCCATTGCCGCTTATCGGAAGGTACTGACACTCGATGCAAAACACACCGGCGCGCTGACCAATCTTGCCTCGCTGCTGCGCCGGACCGGCGACCGGGACGAGGCGCTGAAGATATTCGAACGCGCCGCCGCTGTGCCCGGAGCCCCCGCGCCACTCTGGTACAACTACGGCAACCTGCTCCAGGAACTGGACCAACCCGAGGACGCCGAGCGGGCATTCCGGCGAGCGCTGGAGTTGGATCCCGGGCTGTATCAGGCGGTCACGCACCTTGCCCGGCTGCTGGCCGAACTCAAGCGGTCGGACGAGGCCATGTCCCTGCACCGCCAGGCGCTGGCCATCGAGCCGGAAAATCCGGTGTCGCTGCGTGGCCTCGGCCAACTGTGTTACGAGCGGGGTGATGTGGAGGAAGCCGAGCGCCTGTATCGAGCGGCCCGGGAACTGACACCGAATCACCCGGAAACATTGAATGCGCTGGGTGTCGTGCTCAAGGATCGCGGCGAGTTCGATGAGGCGATGTCGTTATGGCGCCGTGCCACGGAACTGTCTCCCAACTACTCCGTTGCCCATAACAATATCGGCGTCATGCTGCGCCTGATGCGCCGGCCCGGCGAGGCGCTTGCCCCGCTGCGCATGGCGCTGCAGCTTAACCCCAATGACTCCATGGCAGCGGGCAATCTTGCCCATGCGCTGTTGAATCTCGGCAAGACCACCGACGCCGAGGACGTGGCGCGGGAAATCCTGCGGCGCGACCCTGTCAACGCCGAGGGCCACCTGATGCTGGGATTCGCGCTGGCGTACCAGGCCCGGGTGGAAGAAGCCATCGCCGAATTCCTGCTGTCGCTGGAGTCGGCACCGGGGACCACAACCAATATCTGCAACACGTTGTTCGCCAGCCTTTACAGCGATCAGCGCACACCAGCCGCGATCGCCGAGTTGCATCGGTCACTTTCATTACAAATTGCGCCGGCCACGACACCCTATTCCACCTGGCTGCATCCTGCATCGAAAGACGCGCCGCTGCGCATCGGTTACCTGTCGCCTGACATGCGCGTCCACCCGGTGAGTACATTCTTTGAAGCGGTCATGAGCCATCATGATCGCAGTCACATGGAAATTTATTGCTACTCCACCACCGAGGCGCCGGACGACACCACGCGGCGATTGCGGGAACTCTCCACGGTCTGGCGCGACTGTGCCGGCAGGCCGGACAAATGGATCGCCGAACGTATCCATGCCGACGGCATCCAAATCCTCGTGGATTTGGCCGGGCACACCTCGGGCAACCGCGCCGCCGTGCTGCGCGCGAAGCCCGCTCCGGTACAGGCGCTGTACATCGGCTATCCCGGCACCACCGGCTTGCTGGAAGTGGATTACCTGATTGCCGATAGCCGCGTCTGCCCGCCGGAGCACGACTCCTTATATACGGAGCGGGTGGCGCGTCTTGGCGGCAGTTTCTGGTGTTTCAGGCCACCGGAGATGGCGCCGGAACCCGCGCCGCCACCGGTGCTGCGCAATGGCTATGTGACGTTTGGTTCTTTCAATGCCGCACAAAAAATCACAGACAGCACGGTGCGCCTGTGGGCGCAGGTGCTGGAGACCATGCCGCGTTCCCGATTGCTGCTGAAGTCGCTGTCCTTCGCCGACGAAAAACTGCGCACCCGCTTCAAGCGGCGCTTCATCGAGGCCGGGGTGGCCGCGGAGCGGCTGGAGATGCTGGAGCCCAATGAACGTAAGCAGTTTTACGCGGAGTACCGGCACATTGATATCGCCCTCGACCCGATCCCTTACAACGGCGGCACCACAAGCTGCGAAGCCCTGTGGATGGGTGTGCCGGTGATCGCCTTGCGCGGCGAACTGTTCCGCGGTCGCATGGCGGCGGCCATACTGGAGATTATCGGGCTGCCGGAACTGGCGGCGGATTCCACGGCGGGTTATGTGAGTGTTGCATCCCGCCTGGCCGCGGACCCGGCACGGATTGCCAGACTGCATTCCGGACTGCGGGAACAAGTTGCTCGATCCCCTCTATGCGATGGCAATCGCGCCGCGCGGGAATTGGAGGGACTCTACCGTGACATGTGGCGGGACCGGGGTTTGACCGACTGAGCCGTCACCCCCGCGAAACCTGTCCGTGCCGTCATGCCGTTGAAAAACGGCATCCAGTAAAGAGTTGTTTTGACTGGATACCGCCCCGGTTTTCACCGGGGTGACCGCCGGTATGACGAAGTGGTCACCCCCGCGGAGCCTGCCTTTACCGTCATGCCGTTGAAAAACGGCATCCAGTTGCCGGGGATCCTCAAATGTGAACTCCGTCACATTGGTCTCTCCCCGTCAGGCTCGGCAGGCCCTGTTATCGGGGGGGGTCACTGCCGATATTGCCCTGACCGCCCAGTGGCGTATTCTTCGGTTTCCTGTCGCACCTTATATAAGGAATAAACCATGGCCAACATCACCGGCACCGCCGGCGCGAACACCCTGCTGGGCACTAATGCCAATGACACCATTAATGGACTGGCCGGCAATGACCGTCTGGAAGGGCGGGGCGGCAATGACATTCTCATCGGCGGGCCGGGACTCGACCTGCTGATTGGCGGGGCGGGCAACGACACCTACACCATTGATCGTGCCACGGAGATCAACAAGGCCACGTCGGACCCCGGCACGGACACGGTCAAGAGCAGTGTCAGCTATACCCTCGGGGCGCAGCAGGAACATCTGACGCTGCTGGGTATTGCCCTGAACGGCACCGGGAATGCGAAGGCCAATAACCTCACCGGCAACACGAAGAACAATGTGCTGTCCGGCGGCGCCGGCAACGACACTCTCAATGGCAGCAGCGGCAATGACACGCTGAACGGGGGTACCGGCAATGACCGGCTGCTGGGCGGGCTGGGCAACGACACCTTAATCTTCGATGCCCTGGACACCCGGGGTGTGGATGGGGGCGCGGGCACGGACACGCTGCGGGTGATCACGGCCGAGACGGTGGATCTGGTGACGCTGAACGCGACGCCACGGTTCACAAACATCGAAGTCATTGATCTCAATACCGGCAATCAGACGCTGGTGTTGAATGAGGCCACGGTGGTGGGGTTGTCCTCCAGCACGGACACGATTCAGGTTACCGGCGCGGCGGGGGATGCGGTGACGGCCACGGGGTCTTGGACCACGCTCTCTGACGCGACTCTTGGCACAGTGACTTATCACCAGTACCAGAGTGGGTTTGCCATCATTCAGGTGCAGGATGGTGTCCTGACCACAGGTATCAGTCAGGCGCCGGTGATTACCTCCGATGGGGGCGGCGCGACGGGTGCTATCAGCCTGGCCGAGAACGGTACGGCGGTGACCACGGTCGTTGCCACGGATGCGAATCCGGCCACGACGCTCACCTACAGCATCACCGGTGCGGATGCGGCTTTGTTCAGCATTGGTGCCACCTCAGGTGTGCTGACGTTCATTACCGCGCCGGATTTCGAAGCTCCCGCGGACGTCGGCGCCAACAACGTCTATGACGTGACCGTGCAGGCCTCCGACGGCACGCTCACCGACACCCAGGCGCTGGCCGTCACCGTGACCAATGTCAATGAAGCGCCGGTGGCCACTGACGATTCGCTCACCAGCGTCGCCGAGGACAGCGGGACGCGGGTCATCAGCTTCGCGTCGCTGACCGGCAACGATACCGATGCCGAGACCAATACCCTCACCATCACCGCGGTCAGCAATCCCGTGGGCGGGACGGTAGTTATCAACGGCACCAACGTCGAGTTCACGCCGACGGGCAATTTCAATGGCAG
>JAYUHG010000386.1:0-2946 GCA_043767195.1 Gammaproteobacteria bacterium
ATCGCGCCATCGGTCCGGGTAATGTCCGAACGCCGCAATGCCGTCTCAATGGCTTCCAGGGGATTGGCGGAAGAAACATCCCAGTCGCTGCCGGCGACGATACGTCCCCCCGCTTTCTGCACACTTCGGATCGGATACATGCGATTGACGCGCTCCTGCCCCACAACCGGCAGGTTAATGTCCATGATCCAGGTGTCCGGGTAAGCCCATAGCGCCTGGAAATTCGCGCTGACATTCAATTCGGCGAAGCGCGACACATCATCAGGATGAATAAGCTGTAAATGGGAGATGTGGTGACGATTATCCGTGCTGCCATTGATTTTTCTGGCCGCCGCGAACGCATCCAGGCCGGCGCGCACCGCCCCATCACCGATGGCATGCATGTGTACCTGCAAACCCATGGCGTCAAAACGCTGCACCGCGGCATCCAGATCCCCAGGCGCCAGATTCAGCTCGCCACGATGCTTGCCCATGCCGGTGTACGGATCCACCAAGGCAGCAGTCTCCCCTTCCAATACACCGTCCACGAAAATCTTTACGGCATTGGTATTGATGCGTGCTGAGGCGTACTGCTGACGCCGCGCCAGCACCGTATCGAATTCCTTGCCAGGATGGCTGGAAAACACACCATAGGTCAGTGACATTACCACGCGCGCGGTCAGGTCGCCGGCTTGGTCCACGGTGTGAAAGGCCTGCAACTCCCGTTCGCCCGCCGCGGCCTCTATAAAAGAGGTGATCCCCAAGGCATTGAGATGTCGCAGTGCCGCGCGCAGCGCGTCGGCATGTTGTTCCGGCGTCGGCTGCGGCAGCAGGTTCCGGAATGGGGCCTGGGCGGTTTCGCGCACCGTGCCGCTGGGCTCACCTGTAACTGGATCACGCTCAATCACACCCTTGGGCGGGTCCGGGGTTTCACGGGTAATACCCACCAGTTGCAAAGCGCGACTGTTGACCCAGGCGTTGTGGCCGTCGGATCCGGTGAGAAATACCGGACGGTGCGGCACGATCTTGTCCAACAGAGACTTGTGCGGATTGCCGTTGGGAAACAAGCTCAAATCAAAACCCGAACCCTCGACCCAATCCCCCGGTGCGCGTTCAGCGCACTTCTTGACGGCCTCCAGCAGCGCCTCCAGCGGGCGTATCTCCAACAAGCTGCACCCGAACAGGGTGTGACCGGATGAGATCGCATGCAGATGCACATCATGAAAGCCCGGCGCCACAAACTGCCCGGCCAGGTCCACCACCTGGGTGGTGGGGCCGATGTACGACTGGCTTGCCGCGTTCGCGCCCACAAATGTCACGACGCCATCCTCCACGGCCAGGGCCTCCGCCAGCGGCTGTCCCGGTTCGGCGGTGTAGATCACCCCATTGCGCAAAACCAGGTCAGCGCCCGTTTCCGCTGAAGCAGAGGTGGCCAGCAAGCAGGCGATTAAGTACGTAAAGCCATTCATTGCATTCCTCATTGACCGGGGCTCCGCTGGGGCTAAGTCGTTATGAAATCAGATTTAGTAAGCAAAAACAATGAGTTAAAATGTAAACACTAATTTCTATTGGAGTTCTAAGAACAATAGTAATAATTCATAGAAATAATTGTTGCGCTGCACCAATCCAAGGAATATGATGCGCTGCAACAAAAGTCCACATCCCTATTAGTCCACGTCCCCATTAGGAGGGAAGCACCATGAACGCACAAGTAGAAAAGTACATTGCACCGGTCCAGGAACTGAACGCTCTGGCCGTGGAAAACGTCGAGAAGGTCCTGACCTTGCAGCTCAAGCGCATTGAAGAGACCACCAAACTCAGTATTGAACAGATCAAGGCCGCCGCATCCATAAAGGACGCCCAGAGTTTCCAAAGCTATTTCAGCAGCTACACGGAAACCCTGCGTCAGATGGGTGAGCGTACTGCCGAAGACGTCCGCACGATATATGAACTGGGCAACAGCTACAGCGCCCAGGCTCAGAAAATATTCAAGGACGCCTTGAAAACCAATTAACACCCCCCCCTCCGCAATCTCGCTCCAGTAGCGAGCCCCCTGCGGAAGTCAAAACTTAAGCCGCCCCTCAAAAGGCGGCTTTTTTTTCCGACCGGCTGCCAGCCCCATTATCAGGTTAGCAGGGTGAAGCTCCGCTTTGGCCGCTGCTCGAGACAAAAGTCTATGGATGGACTTTTGCATCAACCTGTTAGGAATGGGGAAGAATGGTGACATACATTCCCCAGCCAGCTTATAGTATTAGCATCGTTCTGTGATGTAAGTCATTGAAAAATCTTTTTCATTTCCGATAATTGAAACTATATCCTGTACGTGAAAGTGGGACAGGACCGACTCGGGAGAATTGGCCAGAAATTTGCGTGAACCCGTTTTTCAGCCGTTACTGCGTGGCTGGCTGACCGTCTTCAGCAATTTTCTCTGACTTGAGCAACATCGAATATGACTACGGCCGCGCCCCTGAAAAAAGTAATGATCCTGGATGATGACGTGGATTTTCGCCGACTCGTCAAGACATTCCTGCGTAAATTACTTCCGGAAGTAGAAGTCGTGGAATATGACCCCGTGGCACAGGGCGCACCGAGTGAACACTTTGACTGGTCACCATACGACGCCTTGATCCTGGACTACTACCTTTGCATCCATAACGTCACGGGTCTCGATATCTTGCAGGCCCACCGCAAGAACAAGTTTTTCCCGGCAACAGTCATGATGACCGGCGCTGGCAATGAAGAGATAGCGGTGCGGGCAATGCGCGCCGGAGTTTATGATTATTTGCGCAAGGAAAAATTCGATCCTGAACAGTTGAAGCAGTCCCTGATTGCCGCGGTGGACAAACACCACGTGGAACGGGCGCGCACCATGGAGCAGACCAGCCACAACCACGCCTTCAACAAAGCCCTGTTCTACCAGGAACTGGAACACGGCGATGACAGCGGCGCCGGGAGTAACCGGGTCTT
>JAYUHG010000387.1:0-2943 GCA_043767195.1 Gammaproteobacteria bacterium
AGGAAGCCCTTAACGCCATGCGCGAAGTCATGCATGGACCGTTCGGCACCGCGCGGCGCTCCGCCCAGGGCGCACCCTATGAATTCGCCGGAAAGACCGGCACGGCCCAGGTGGTGGGAATTGCGCAAAACGAATCCTATCGGGCCGAAAACCTGCCCGAGGAATTCCGTGACCACGCCCTGTTTATTGCATTTGCGCCGCTGGATGCGCCGCGCATTGCGGTGGCCATTATTGTCGAGAACGGCGGCAGCGGTTCCGGTACTGCGGCGCCCATTGCCCGCAAGTTGTTCGATCATTTCCTCGGCGCGCCACCGCCGCCGGAGCCAACGCCCGGATGAGAGATCAATCGCTGGCGGAGCGGCTGCACCTGGATATGCCCCTGCTTCTGGGGCTGGCCCTGTTGTCCCTGATTGGTCTGGTGACGCTGTACAGCGCTGGCGGGCAGGAAATGACTTTCGTGGTGCGTCAGGGGATGCGCATGATGTTGGCGCTCGGAGTGATGTTTCTTATTGCCCAATGCCCTCCGGCTCAGTTGGCGCGTTGGTCAATGCCGCTGTATGCGCTGGGTTTGCTGCTGTTGCTGTTGGTACTGTTTATCGGGGAGATTGGCAAGGGCGCGCAACGCTGGCTGGACCTGGGGATAATCCGCTTTCAGCCGTCGGAGTTGATGAAACTTGCGGTGCCCATGGTTGTCGCCTGGTTGCTGGTCCAGCGTGATCTGCCGCCGACGATGCCGAGGATCTTCGTCGCTGGCGTCCTGATCCTGATACCGGTGCTGATGATTGCCAAGCAGCCGGATCTTGGTACGGCCTTGCTGGTAGCCACGGCCGGATTTACCGTGCTCTTTATCGGCGGCATGAGCTGGCGTCTGATGGGCGCCAGCGTGTTGTTGGGCGCGGCATCGGCTCCGGCACTGTGGTACATGCTGCACGACTACCAGCGTCGTCGCGTACATATGTTTCTCGATCCCGAGCAAGACCCACTGGGGTCGGGGTATCATATTATCCAGTCCAAGATCGCCATCGGCTCGGGCGGGCTTTACGGCAAGGGTTGGTTAAATGGCACGCAGTCACATCTGGACTTCCTGCCGGAACGATCCACGGATTTTATTTTCGCTGTGTACTGTGAGGAGTTTGGTCTGATGGGAGTAATACTGCTGATGACGGTTTACGCGCTGATTATTGCCCGGGGTTTATACCTGGCGCTGTACGCCCAACAGGTCTATGGCCGTCTGCTCGGTTGCGGGATCGTGCTGACCTTCTTCGTCTACATGTTCGTCAATATGGGCATGGTGGTGGGCCAATTGCCCGTGGTCGGGATACCACTGCCGCTCATCAGTCATGGAGGCACATCCATGGTCACGTTAATGGCGGGATTCGGCATAGTCATGTCGGCGTACTACCACCGGCGTCTGCTGTCGGGAAAGATGGAGTGATGCGCGCGCTGCTGTCGTGTCTACTGCTGTCCGCCTGTGCCCTGGCGCCCGCGGCCGACTCAGTGTTGCAACGGGCTGATGTGCAGCAGTTCATTGCTGAGGTCGCGCAGCGTAATCAGATACCGGTGGAGGAGATCAGCGCCGTTCTTTCCCAGGCCCGTCTTTCCAGCCAGATCGTTGCCACCATCTCACGCCCGGCCGAGTCGCTGCCCTGGTACCGTTACCGGCCCATTTTTTTGCAGCAGGATCGAATTCAGGGCGGAGTTCGGTATTGGCGCGAAAACCTCGCGGTACTGGACCATGCCAGCGCGGCATATGGGGTGCCGGCGGAGATCTTGGTGGCCATCATTGGCGTGGAGACGCGCTATGGGAAACATGCCGGTGGCTATCGCGTATTGGATGCACTGGCCACATTGACATTTGATTACCCAAAGCGCGCGCCGTTTTTCCGCGGCGAACTGGAACATTTCCTGCTGCTGACACGAGAGCAGAAACTGGATCCGCTGGCGTTGAAGGGTTCCTATGCCGGCGCCATGGGCACACCGCAATTCATTCCCAGCAGTTTCCGCCGCTTCGCGCTGGATTTTGACGGCGATGACCGCATTGATATTTGGCACAACAACGCGGATGCCATCGGCAGTGTGGGAAACTACTTCAAAGAACACGGCTGGCAGACCGGCGGTTTGGTGGTGTTGCCGCTGGCGGCAAATATTACTCCCGCGGCGACTTTGTTGTCCGATGACCTTGAACCTGGACTGAGCAGTGAACAGCTCAGCCAAGGCGGTATTGCGTCTCCGCTGCCGATTCCACCCGGCAACAAGACCAAGTTGCTGGTGCTGGAAACCGAAGCAGGCCGGGAACACTGGCTTGGATTTTGGAATTTTTATGTGATCACGCGCTACAACCACTCAGTGCATTACGCCATGGCGGTGTATCAACTGGCGGAGGAAATCCGGGCCGCCCATACAAGCGAGTCCGGCGGCACGAAATCGGGAATACCTGGTGCTTGACCGATTGCTCCGTTGCCTGCTGTTGCCAGTTTTTCTGGTGAGCGGCGGCTGCTCGTTGATCATGCAACGCGATGGTGGCCCGCCGGCGGGCACCACCAGGACCGCCCATATACCAGATGCCGTCCCAAAGTCAGAACCGCGTAGCAGGTATGGCAACCCGGAATCCTATGTCGTCAACGGCCAACGCTACAATGTAATGAAGAACGCCACCGGTCATGTGGAAAAGGGCATCGCGTCCTGGTATGGGGAGCAATTTCATGGCCGGCGGACCTCCAGCGGCGAGACCTATGATATGTACGCCATGACCGCGGCGCATAAGAGTCTGCCGCTCCCCACATATGTTCAAGTAACAAATCTGAAGAATTCCAAAACAGTGATACTGCGAGTCAATGATCGCGGCCCATTTCACGGTAACCGTATCATTGATCTGTCTTATACAGCCGCGGCCAAGCTCGATATATTGGCCGCCGGCACCGGTCTGGTGGAAGTACGCGCGCT
>JAYUHG010000388.1:0-2942 GCA_043767195.1 Gammaproteobacteria bacterium
AACGGCAATCCGGAATTTCACATCGCCCAATTGCTGGGTGCGTTAAGGCGCAATGTGCGTTTGATGTCATCCATCGGGCTGCACACCAGGGGCATGACCATGGCGGAATCGGAAAGGATGTTCCAGGACATTGCCTTCACCGACGTGGGCAATGCGCGCCAACAGGCGTCTCGGGGCACCTATGATCCCGGCTATCTGAATTACACCCTGGGCAAACTGATGATCCGCAAACTGCGCGATGACTGGGTGGCGAAGCAAATGGCCGGCAAGCCCGGTGCCGATCCGAAAACCTACTGGCGCGCCTTCCACGATCAGTTTCTCTCCCATGGTGGTCCACCCATTCCGCTGGTGCGGCGCACGATGCTGGGGGATGGGGGATCGTTGCTGTAAATCAAGGGGTCAGAGAACTTGAAACATTGACGATGCGGATGGAATCAAATTGCTTTATTTCAAGTTCTCTGACCCCTTGATTCTATAGCGATACCCGAATACCAATAAACCCCGCCCTTGGCGCTCCTGGCCCGAAGAAGCGCGGATCACTGAAATTCTGAAACTCCGGCAAATTCACACCGCTGGGGTCCTCTCCCAGCAGTCCGAAAGTTTCATAATCCGCATCCAGAAGATTCGTGACGCGGGCGAGCAGTTCAATATTGTCGGTCAGCGACCAATGGGCGCGCAGGTTCATCACCGCGTAACCATCCACGGGTTCAAGCTGATTGGATTCATCTCCGCGCATGAACTGGCTTGAGTTGTAGACCACATCCAGACCCAGTCCCAGCGTCGATGTGATCCTGAAATCCGCGCCGGCCTTGAGTTGATGGGCCGGGATGCCGGGGATGCGATCACCGCTCCGCACCTGGATAGTGCCGTCATTGGGATCAGCGAAATCATGGTTTGGACTCAGCACGGCGAGGTCGTCCTGGAACGTAGCCTCGATGTAACTGTAGTTGGTAAACCAATCCACCCGGCCAACCGTCCCCAGCAAAGAACCTTCAAAGCCCATGCGCCGGGTCTGATCCACATTGGCGAACAGGCCGGTGGAACGCCCGGTAGATTGAAAAATGATGTCGTCGTTGTTGACGGTGTGGAAAAACGTGGCGCGATATTGGGCCGCCGTGCCAAGACGCCCGCGCATACCGGCCTCCCAACTGTCCGCCACCACTTGTTCCAGCGGCGGATCGGCAAGAAAGGCGTTGGGCAGGCGGCATTCAAACTCCACATCCGCCGGATCTTCGCCCGCTGCCACTGCATTGGCGACGGCCAATTCAATCAAGCGCTCGTTGCAGGACAGTTCAATGGGTGTGGGGGCGCGGGCGGACTGACTATAACCGGCGTAGACATTCATGCTCTCGTTGATATCAAACGTGGCGCCCACGGCGGGATTGAAACGACTGAAATTATGTTCGCCATTGAGCTCCGGACGCTGGCCGGATTGATCGGCAAGCTCCACGGCGGTGTTGTTATAGCGACCGGACAATGTGACGCTGAGACGGTCGGTGACATCCAGGGTGTCGGTGAAATACAGACTCCAGCTTTCCGTTAGCGTGCGAATGTCCGTGGCGGCGGCGTCCAGAAACGCGCCGGTGCCCAGATCAAAGGAACTGCGGGTGTCGGGATCAAATCGCGCCAGTTCCACCACGGCATCAAATGCCGTGGTGCCCCGGTACCAGGCGCCACCGGCCACAAGCTGATTCTTGTACCCGAACAGATCCTGACGCAAGGCCAGTTGCAAGTCTGCGCCGCGGCTGGTTTGGACACGGGTACTTTGATTATTGATTGCCTGATCGGACAACACGCCTGAGCCCGAGATAGCGCCGCTAAGATCTTCAAGATTGAATGCGGCGCCATTGCTGTTCAGAAAATTTTCCAGCGCCCCGGCATCGGCAAACTGATCCTGGCAGACAGCATCCTCCGTAATACCCATCTCCTCCAGACCCTGCTCTTCCAACCCTTCCAGCAAATGCGCCACACCACCCAGCCGGCACAGAGTCAATTCGGTGCCATCGCCATTGAATGAATCTGTTTCGTTGCGACGATAGAACGCCGTGCCGGACAGCGTCATTTGATTGCCGAGTTCATGGGTACCGTCCACGCTCACCATCACCAGATCGTTAGTGGTAATGTCCGGGGCCGTGAACACGGTCGCGCGATCCTGCGCCAGCAACTCCGCCGGCAACGGGCCATTGCCGAACAAATCACTGCTGCCGTGCTGCACATTCAGATTCAAAGCGGAACGGTCGCCGCGCCAGCCGCCGCTGCCGTACAGGTTCAGCGAGTCAGATTGGGACAGTTCGCGCCAGCCGTCTTCGCCGAAATAGGTCAGCGCGGCGTAGTAACCCCAGGTGCCATTATTGCCGCCGCTTTCCGCGTCCACCACCCAGCGATCAAATGAACCGCCCCAGACTTCGGCGCTGTGGCCATCGGAGTTAAAACCATCTTTCATGCGCACGGACAGGGCGCCACCCAACGTGTTCAACCCGAACACCGGATTGGCGCCACCGATGAGTTCAACGGAATGGATCGCCTCTTCCGGTAACAGATCCCAGTTGACCGTGTCGCCGAGTGGCTCGTTGATGCGGACACCGTTTTGATACACGGCGAGACCCTGGGCCAATCCCAGCAACGGCGACGCGGTGAAGCCGCGGTACTGCAAATCGGGTTGCAATGGGTTGTTCTGCGCCTCGTTCAGGGTGACGCTGCCCAGATTGCGATTCAGAAAGTCGGACAGGTCCAGGCTTTCGGAGCGCTCGATGTCTTCGCTGGTGGCCGCCTGGACGTTGTAGGGAATTTTCTCCACGGGCAAGCTGGCGCCGTGGGAAGGCGTGACCCCGATGACGATAACTTCTTCCAGCGTTTCCGCGGAACCGGTCGGGCTGAGCATAAGCGCCAGGGCAGCAACTGCCCAAGGCGAAGCGACCTGAAATCTCTTTACCACCACTCTG
>JAYUHG010000389.1:0-6939 GCA_043767195.1 Gammaproteobacteria bacterium
AATGCCCGCGATGAGGCGGTGTATCTGATCTTTCGCGCTCTTGGTCTGCCATTTGATTGCGCCCTGGAAAAACTGGATGTCCCGGTGTCTAAGGTGCGCAGCGCCCGTCTCGCCGACCTGGTTGAACACCGCATCAAGGAACGCAAACCCGTGGCCTATTTGCTGCACGAGGCCTGGTTCGCCGGGTTGCCATTCTTCGTGGACGAGCGCGTGTTGATCCCCCGTTCGCCCATGGCGGAGTTGATCCTGGATCGCTTTGTACCCTGGCGCTCTGGCGCGATCCCGCGGCGCATATTGGATATCGGCACCGGCAGCGGCTGCATTGCCATTGCCTGTGCCCGCTCCTTTCCCAAAGCCATGGTGGATGCGACTGATGTCAGCGCCGAAGCACTGCAAGTCGCGCGACGCAATGTCACGCGCCATAAACTCAAAGGCCGGGTCCGTTGCCTGGGTTCGGATATTTTCTCCGCTCTGTCTGGTCGTACATACGACCTGATAGTCAGCAACCCGCCCTATGTGCCGGCTCGAATCTGGCGCAAGCTGCCGCCGGAGTATGCCCATGAACCCAGGCTGGCCCTGGAGTGCGGGCGCGATGGTTTTGATGTGGTGCGGCGCCTGTTGGCCCAGGCGGCGGCGCATTTGACGCCGCGCGGGATTCTGGTGGTGGATGTGGGCGCCGGCCAGCGCGCATTGCTACGCGCGTTTCCCACATTGCCCTTCACCTGGCCCGATTTCGACCAGGGTGGAGATGGTGTATTCATCTTGCAGCGAGGGGATTTGTAGGGACAGGCATCGTCAGCGTAGGATTCCCGGGAATCTTACCGGTAACCTCCCAGGGATCATGAGCGGTAATCACTCTCCGGAATCTGACTTTCCCGATGTGGCCGGTAATGGCCTGCTGGATCGGCGCCTGTTGCTGAAAAGCAGTCTGGTGTTCGGCGCCACGGCTTGGTTGCCCGTAACCGCGGCATCGCCGGCGCCCGCGCCGAAATCCGACTTGGCCCGGCCACAATGGATGCGCGAACCGGGTAGTGAATTCTCCACCTATGGCGCACCATCGCGATTCGAAAAAGACATCGGGCGCTTTCCCGCGCCGAATCGCGTGCTGCGCAACAGCGGCACCTCCTGGACACCGTTGCATCTGCTGGAAGGCACAATCACCCCCAGCGGTCTGCACTTCGAGCGCCATCACAATGGCGTACCGGATATTGATCCCGGTGCGCACTCGTTGCTGATCCATGGCCTGACGGATCGGCCACTGACCTTCAGTGTGGCGGATCTGCTGCGCTATCCCCTGCGTTCCACCACATGCTTCATCGAATGCGGCGGCAACAGCAACGCCGGCTGGAACAAAATCCCGTCCCAGTCCCAGGCCGGTTATTTTCATGGTCTGGTGTCCAACAGCGAGTGGACCGGTATTCCCTTGGGCGTGTTGTTGCAGGAGGCGGGCATCAGGCCCAAGGCCAAGTGGGTGATTGCCGAGGGCGCCGATGCCTTTGCCATGCATGTGAGCATCCCGCTGGAAAAGATTCTGGACGATGGTCTGTTGGCCCTGTACCAGAACGGCGAACGCTTGCGACCGGAGAATGGTTATCCCCTGCGGCTGGTGTTGCCGGGTTGGGAAGGGGTGGTGAATGTGAAATGGTTGCGACGCCTGGAACTCACTGATGCACCGGCAATGGCGCGCAATGAAACCTCCCGCTATACGGACTTGTTGTCCGACGGCACGGCGCGCATGTTCAGTTTTGTCATGGAAGCGAAGTCCCTGATCACTTCTCCGTCATCGGGCATGGTGCTGAAAGGCGGTCCCGGTCTGTATCAGATCACCGGGCTGGCCTGGAGCGGTCGCGGTCGCATCAGGAAAGTGGAAGTATCCGCGGACAACGGCAAGACTTGGGCTGAAGCTGAATTGCAGGCACCGGTGTTGCCCAAGGCATTCACACGCTTTCGCCTGCCGTGGCGCTGGAGCGGCGCCCTGGCGGTGCTCAAGAGCCGCGCCACTGACGAAACCGGTTATGTGCAACCGGAACGCAAAGCATTGCTGGCCCAGCGTGGCCGGCACGGGTTCTACCATTACAACGGCATTGTGAACTGGTCCGTGGACGAGCAAGGAACTTTGGGACATGTCTATGACGAAGTGGCGGCAGAGCAAAGCGGCACTCCTGATATTGATGCTGGTTGGGATTGATTCCCCCGCCGCTGAATTGCCCGCCGGCCCGGGGCTGGGGCAGCCCGCGTCCGCCGAGTTGGTCGCTGCCTGGGACACCGATGTCATGCCCGACGGCACAGGCCTGCCCCCCGGCAGTGGCACGGCCCGTGTTGGCGCAGCGCTCTACCGCACCCATTGCCTGTCATGCCACGGTGAGAACGGACTCGGTTCCAGTGGCGATCAACTGGCCGGCGCGAAAATGGGTCTCACCGATGCATGGCCGGAAAAGACCATCGGTAATTTCTGGCCCTACGCCACCACGCTGTTTGATTTCATCCGCCGCGGGAAACCCATGCAGACGCCGGGTTCACTCTCCAGTGATGAGGTGTACGCGCTAACCGCGTATTTGCTGTCCCTGAACGGCATCATAGGCGCCGGTGATGAAATGAATTCCAACGCTCTGCCCAAGGTGGTCATGCCCAATCGAGACGGTTTCATAAATGTTTGGGCGACGGGAAAGAAAGCACCCGGGCAGTAGTTTCATTTCTCCCTGTTAGAATGCCCCCATGTCCGGCAATACCTTCGGCAAGTTATTCACCCTGACCGCCTGCGGCGAAAGCCACGGCGCGGGCTATCTCGGCATCGTGGATGGTTGCCCACCGGGCATGGCGTTGGCCGAGTCTGATCTGCAACAGGATCTGGATCGGCGCAAGCCCGGCAAGTCGCGCCATGTGACCCAGCGCCAGGAATCGGATCGGGTGCGCATTGTCTCCGGCGTATTTGAGGGCCGTACCACGGGCACCCCCATCGGGCTGATTATTGATAACGAAGATCAACGCTCCAAGGATTACTCCGACAGCAAGGATCTGTTTCGCCCCGGCCACGCGGATTTCACCTATCAGCAGAAATATGGCCTGCGGGATTATCGTGGCGGCGGACGCGCCTCGGCCCGGGAAACCTGTATGCGCGTGGCGGCGGGAGCCATTGCCAAAAAATATCTGCGCGAGACCTGGGGCACCATCATCCGCGGTTATCTGGCGCAACTCGGCCCCATGGCGCTGAAGCACAAGAGCTGGACCGCGGTGGAGGAGAATCCGTTCTTTTGTCCCGACACGGAAGCCGTGCCGGAACTGGAAAAATTCATGGACGCCCTGCGCAAGGAAGGCAATTCCGTGGGCGCGCGGGTGAATGTAGTGGCCTCAAAAGTACCGGTGGGATTGGGTGAACCGATCTTTGATCGTCTGGACGCGGACATCGCCGCCGCCATGATGAGCATCAACGCGGTGAAGGGCGTGGAGATCGGCGCCGGTTTTGGCTGCGTTGCCCAGAAGGGCACCGAGCATCGCGATGAGATCACGCCCCAAGGCTTTGTCAGCAATCATGCCGGCGGCGTACTCGGCGGCATCTCCACCGGGCAGGATGTGCTGGTCAGTATTGCGCTCAAGCCCACGTCCAGCATCCGCATCCCAGCGCGAACGATTAATATAAAAGGTGAGGCGGCGGAGATCGCCACTACCGGGCGGCACGACCCCTGCGTTGGAGTCCGCGCCACGCCCATTGCGGAGGCCATGCTGGCGTTGGTCCTGATGGATCATGCTCTGCGCCATCGCGCCCAGAATGCCGGAGTTTCTGCGCCACTGCGTTTACCCCGTTGAAACTTTACGTCTGTCCGGTCGCTCCGAATCCCACCAAGGTTCGCCTTTATCTGGCGGAAAAGCGCGCCGGCGGGGCGAAGATGGAGGTGGAGGAAGTCAGCGTGGATTTGCGCCGTGGTGAACAAAAATCCGCTGCGCACCTGGCCCGTAATCCGCTCGGCAAACTGCCGGTACTGGAGCTGGATGACGGCAATCACCTCACTGAATCTCTGCCGATCATTGAGTACCTGGAGGAGTTGTTCCCCGACCCGCCGCTGATTGGATCCACTCCGAAACAGCGAGCCAAAGTGCGGGAACTGGAACGGATTGCGGATCAAGGCGTACTGATCCCCATCGGCGGCATTATCCATGCCACACGCTCCCCGCTGGGTTTGCCGCCCAATCCCGGCTTGGCGGAATACCTCGGCAGAGTATTACCCACCGCATTGCAGATTATTGAGACCCGGTTGTCGGATGGCCGCCCGTTTCTGGCGGGAGACAGCGTCTCAGTGGCCGATTGCACCTTGGCCGCAGCATTGCAGTTCGGGCGCTTTGGCAAGATCGCGCTGGATCCCGTCCTCGTCCACCTCAATCACTGGGACAAGACGTTTCGTGATCGTCCGGCGGCCCGCGCCGTCCTCTCGCTGTAAATGCCGTTCTGTAAGTTTTCCCCATCTGTCCCGACTAATTGAAGTGACGCCCTGCTGCATTGCCGCGTTCGGTATGCCCACGTAGGATGGTCTGTGTGAGCAGCGCCGCACCCAATGAGCAACAGCGTGACCCGGCACGATGGCTGGAACAGCATGGCGATGCCCTGTACGCCTATGCACTTGGACGTACGCGCAACGTGGCCACGGCGGAGGATATGGTGCAGGAAACCCTGCTGGCCGCATTCACCAGCCGGGGTGCCTTCAAGGGCGACTCCGCGGAGCGCACCTGGCTGATCGGGATCCTCAAGCACAAGGTGATCGATTACCTGCGGCGCCAGTGGAGGGAAGTACGGCTGGAAGATGAAGCAGTTGTCTCCGGCGACATTGAGACCACATTGTTTGACGAGCGTGGCCACTGGCAGGTGGATGTGCGCGACTGGGCCCAACCGGAGCGGGCGCTGGAACGCGAGGAATTCTGGGACGCGCTGCGGGATTGTCTGGCGGCGCTGCCCGAGCGACTGGGAAGGCTGTTCATGTTACGGGAGCTGGATGGTATGGAAACTGAAGAACTGCTGCAGGTGCTGAATATATCCAGCGCCAATAACCTCTGGGTCATGTTGTCCCGGGCGCGATTGCGCCTGAGCCAGTGCCTGGAGGGAAAGGCCATTGCGCCCGGGGTGTGACCATGCTGACCTGTAAGGAAGCCACACGGCTGGTATCCGAGGCACAGGACCGGCGACTCGGCCTGTCTGATCGGATCGGCCTGAGGTTCCATCTATTGATTTGTTCGCTGTGCCGGCGCTATGCGCGGCAGATTCAATTTCTGACCGACTCAATCCGCGGCAGTCGAGAGAAGCTTGCCGATGTCCCGGGCGCAAGATTGGATGAGTCCGCCCGTGCCCGCATCAACGAAGGTCTGAAATAGTTGTAAGGTTTTCTGTTCTCGTTCGACTCATTGGCAAGTCCGGGAATACCGGACAACAAGCCAAACCAAAACTGGGATATGAGGAGAACTGAAATGAAAACGACATTTGCCGCAGTTGCATTGACCCTGATTGCCGGCCCCGCCCTGGCCAACCATGCCGACGTGTCACCGTTGTATCATCAGGTCACCGCCAATGTGGAGACGCTGGCGAAGCACGAGACTCGGGGGACTTCTGAGTTTGACTATGCGCCCCTGTACGTGACCGTGAAGGGCGCTGCAGATCAATTTGCCGGTGAGAGCCCGGTGCTGGTGATGGAGTTCAGCTATTCACCGCTGTACTTGCAGGTACTGATGGGCAATAGCTAATGCTTGGATGCGACCGGAGTCGAGGCGCTGGCTTCGACTCCGGTATTTTGTTTTGCGCTTAATTTGACGTTGAAGCGCAGCATGACTTCCTCACCCACCCAGCGGGTATCGCGCCACTCGCCCAGGCCGATGTCGTAGTCCAGACGTTTGATAGTAGTTTCTCCTGAAATCTGACTGCCACCGCCGGTGGTCTGGGTCAGCAAGAAGGGGACTTCAATCTCGCGTGTGATGTCGCGTAGCGTGAATTGGCCACGTACTGAATACTTTCCATTCCCCATGGACTGGATGCCGATGCTGACAAAACGCGCCGTGGGCCAGCGCACCGTGTCAAAAAAATCCGCGCCGCGTAATGCGTCATCAAATTCCGGAATGCCGGTGTCCACGGCGGCGGTATCAATGGTGATATTGATGTTGCCGGTTTCCGGGCTGGCCGGATCGAGGCACACACAGCCGGAGAAATTTTTGAACGCGCCCTCGAATGGCGCGCCGGCCTGGGAGGCCACAAACACCACGGTGCTGGACGCTGATTCCGGCTGGAAACAATCTGCGCCGGCGCTAATGGCCCAAGCGGCCAGCAACAGTGTCAGCGGATAATTGCGGCCCGTCATATTTTCTCTCCGGAGTTCTGGTTTTCCCAAGGCAACATGCGCCTGACTACGCTGTCCTTGAGCAGGAAATGGTGCCGCAATGCCGCCGCCGCGTGCAAGGCGATCAGTCCCATCAACATCCAGCCCAGGCCTCGATGCCATGCCTTCGCGCTGGCGGCTAATGCTTTGTCAGTGTCCACCAGATCCGGAAATGTGAACCAGCCGAACCAGGTCACGGTCAGATTTGACGCCGATGAACTAATCCATCCGATGATGGGCATGATCAATAACAATCCGTAAAACAGCCAATGGGTGGCATGGGCCAAGCGCTGTTGCCGTCGCGGCATGGTTTCCGGGAGCGACGGCAGCGGATTTACCAGCCGCCATGCCAGACGAAAAATCATCAGCGCCAGGATGGTCATGCCTAAGGACTTGTGCCGCGATAACGTCATCAGCCGTTCCATGCCCAGCGGCAGGTCGGCGCCAATAACGCCCAATGTGATCTGCACAGCCACCAGCGCCACAATGGTCCAATGCAGGGCCTGTGCTACGGCACCGTAGCGATCATGTGTATTGCGCAACCTCATGCTGGGCCCTACCTTATCGGAATCCCGCCCCACTTATCGGA
>JAYUHG010000390.1:0-2938 GCA_043767195.1 Gammaproteobacteria bacterium
GAGGGCGAGGATGATTGGATGACCCGCATCCTGCAGTCCAAGGCCTTCATGCAGGTGCCGGCCGGGAACATCCAGACCATGTTCATGCGCATTCAGGAACATGTGGTTAAGGCCGGCGATGTGATCATCAAGCAGGGCGACGACGGCGATTACTATTACATTATCAAGCACGGCAAGTGCAAGGTGACGCGGCCCTCCAAATCCGGGTCGGAATTGATCCTGGCAACATTGAGCGACGGCGCTGCATTCGGCGAGGAGGCGTTGTTGTCGGAAGCAAAGCGCAATGCCAACATCATTATGACTACCGATGGCGTGCTCATGCGCCTGTCCAAGGCGGATTTCAATCAGTTGTTGAAGGAACCCATGTTGAACTGGGTTACCCGGAAGCAGGCCGACGAACTGGTGCAAAAGGAAGGTGCGGTGTTCCTGGATGTACGTCTGGAAAGCGAACATACAGAAAACGGCATACCGGGAAGTATGAACATACCGTTGTTCATGTTACGCATGAAGGCCGACTCGCTGCCGGCGGGCAAAAAGTACATTCTTTATTGCGATACCGGTCGTCGCAGTTCCGCTGGTGCGTACCTGCTTAGCGAACGCGGGCATCAAGTGTTGGCACTCAAGGGTGGTTTGAACGGCGGCGGCTGACCTTCAGTCCACGCGTGTCACCCCAGCCTCACTCTCCCGCAATCTTCCCCGATCTGACTCTGGATCCCGCGGCGGACAGTTACGCCGTGTTCGGGAATCCGGTCGCCCACAGCAAGTCACCGCTGATCCATCACCTGTTTGCGCAACAGACTGGGCAGCATCTGCACTATCAGGCAGTGCAGGTTCCGGACGGACAGTTCGTGACCGCGCTGGAACGATTTCAGGCACTGGGTGGCAAGGGATTAAACATCACACTGCCATTCAAGGCCGAGGCCTGGGCCGCGGTCACTGAGCGCAGCCCGCGGGCGGCACATTGCGGCTCGGTAAATACTATTCGCTTCGGGAATGGCGGGCGGCGCTATGGTGAAACCACCGATGGCCTTGGGCTGTTGCGGGATCTTGCCCGTCAGGGGATGCAGGTGCGTGATCACCAGGTGCTGGTACTGGGCGCGGGTGGCGCGGTAGCCGGCGTCCTTCCGGATATTCTGGCGCAGGGTCCGTCGCGGCTGGTGATCGCCAATCGCGGCGTCGGTCGCGCCGCGGACTTGCTGCCACGGACAGGCACCAGTAACCGGGTACAAGCCTGTGCTTATGAAGCCCTGGCCGGCCAGCAGTTCGATCTGATCATCAACGGCACATCCCTCAGTCTGCAAGGCACGGTTCCGCCAGTGCCCGATGGGATACTGGCCAGCGGCGGCGGATGTTATGACATGGTTTACGCCGATAAGCCCACACCGTTCTGCCGCTGGGCGCAACAACAGCGCGCGGCGAGGATCAGTGACGGTTTGGGGATGCTGGTGGAGCAGGCGGCGGAATCATTTCTGATATGGCGCGGGGTGCGCCCGGAAACCCTGACCGTTCTGGAACAACTGCGCTTATCCCATGGGGTCAACTGAACCGGCGCGCAACTCCGCCACGGCATTGGTCAGGGAAATGAACTGATCCACGCTCAGAGTCTCCGGCCGAGCCGCCGGATCCAGCCCCTGCCGTCCCAGTAGTACCTCGGGATCATCCACCACCGCGCGCAGTGCATTGCGCAACATCTTGCGGCGTTGCTGAAAAGCACCGCGCACCAGTGCCGCGAATAATTCCCGGTCCCGGATGGATTCGGCAAAGGCCGGGCGCGGTATCAACCGCACCACCGCCGATGCCACCCGCGGCGGGGGCTGAAATGCGCCGGCTCCCACATCGAATAAATGTTCCACATCACAGCGCGCCTGAATCATTACCGTCAATCTCCCGTAATCCCCGCCACCGGGGGCGGCGCAGATCCGATCTACCACCTCTTTCTGCAACATGAAAACCATCTGCTCAATGCAGTCGGCGTGATCCAGCAAGTGGAACAGCAATGGTGTGGAGATGTTGTAAGGCAGATTGCCGAAGACCTGCACAGGCATGCCGAAGGAATGGAAATCGAATTCCAACGCATCCGCCGCGATGACCTTCAGCATTCCGGCGGCGCCAAGTTCCTGTGTCAATTGCACCGCCAGATCCCGATCCACTTCGATGACGGTCAGTTTCCCGCCCCGTGCCAGCAGCGCGCGGGTCAGCGCGCCGCGGCCTGGCCCGATCTCCACCAGCGGTGCTCCGGTGCCGGGCTGGATAATTTCCACGATGCGGCGAATCACTCCCGCATCGTGCAGAAAATGCTGGCCGAAGCGCTTGCGGCGCGGTGGCCGGAGGGGATTGGTCACGGTCCGGTCGCGGAGTGGCGCGCCAGCTCACGGGCGCAATTCAGCGCGGCGATGAAGCTGCCCGGATCCGCGCGTCCGGTACCGGCCAGGGCCAGGGCGGTGCCATGATCCACGGAGGTGCGAATGATGGGCAGGCCCAAAGTGATATTGACGATGCCGCCGAAGCCACGGGACTTCAGCACCGGCAGGCCCTGGTCATGGAACATAGTGATCACGGCATCCATACCCGCCAGTGATTGCGGCAGGAACGCCGTATCCGCCGGCATGGGTCCGTGGATCCGGGCGCCCTCGGCGCGTAACCGTTCCAGTACCGGCGTGATTACTTGAATTTCCTCGCTTCCCAGATGTCCCTGTTCACCGGCGTGGGGATTTAATCCGCATACCAACAGATTCGGCTCGGAAATTCCAAAACGCGCGCGCAGGTCGTGTAGCGTAATGCGCAGTGTGCGATCCAGCCGCTCCGGCGACAGTGCGCTACTTACTTGATGCAATGGCAGATGAGTAGTAACCAGTACCACACGCAGGTTGTCATCGGCCAGCATCATTACTGGTTCGGCGCGACACAGTTCCCCGAGAAATTCGGTATGGCCGGTGAA
>JAYUHG010000391.1:0-6918 GCA_043767195.1 Gammaproteobacteria bacterium
GGATCGGCGCCGGCATGAAATACATCCACGGAGAAATACAGTTGATCCTCCAGATCCAGGTCGTCACTGCGCACATAAAGGTACTCCGACAGCATTTCACCGGTCAGGCTCTCCACGGAAAAATCCGTGCCCATAAACCCGGCGCTGTTATCGCCGCTGTCGCTGGCAATCATCTGCTGCCCCAGAGAAGGTAAATACAGTTCCGATGTCACCCTGCCGGTGGGGTCACGCCGCGCCAGCAGCGACACACCCTTGACCTGGAGCGGACTCTCGAATATCAGCAGCAGATTGACGCTGTCATCGGTCTCGATGCGCGAATAGCGCCGCGCAGTGCGTGTGTCGCGGAAGCCGTTGCGATCCACCAGTACAATAGACTGCTCTTCATAGACATAAGGATATTGATGCTGGCGCGTCTGCACTTCCTGCATGATGCGCGGGCCGGACCAGTTTCCCAAATCGTCCGGCGTCGCGGAAACCGGCGTCGCCGTGATCACAATCCAGAGCGGGAATATATGCGCCAGCTTCATTTCAGGATCCAGATTCGGTAGCGGCGGCGGGAATGCTATCGGCAATTAATTCGGCCAATTGGCCATAGATATCCGTCATTGCCGCCACCATGGGGCCAAAGTCGCCCTTGCCGATGGCCTCGACGGACTCCAATTTTGCCGCATGAGTTGCCGGCGCCGCGGATTTCACCTTCGCGTCCAGGACCTGCCAATGCGCCTGTAATCTGACGTGTCCGTCCACGTCCTGTTCAAACCGGTCAATGTGAACTTGCAGGCGATAATCGGGGGAAGCCAGTGAACGGTTCAGTGGCGTACCAACATCCGTGGTGCCCAGCAGTGCGGACAGATTTCGCGCCAGTGTGCGGATCAGATTCTTGCGTAGCGCTTCGCCCCATTGATGATAATCGGCGTAGACAATGCCATTGTCACCTGTGCGCGTGGCGATCTGAAATTTTTCCAGATACTGGGGGATATGCAGGCCCATGATCTCCACGGACAGCGGCTGTGCCAGGGCTTCCGCGGTGGCATAGTCCACCGCATCCACCAGGTAGTAGCGGGTGCTGGTGCCGCCCTTGCCGAGGCAGCCCGTCAGCATGACAGCCAGCAGCAACAGGGCGGCGACGCCGGGATTCAGGGATGCGCGATGCTGTGCCATGACTATTTCCCCTCGGGTTCCTTGCCAAAAATAATTGCGTTCGGATGCCGCTCCAGGGTATCCACCAGTGAACGGATGGAACGCGCCATCTCCTCAAATTCGCCGGTGGACTGGATCAGGTTGTAATGCAGAGGTGAATTCGGATCCAACACCTTGTTGGCCAACTCCAGGGTGGTGCCAAGGCGTTTCAGGGCCACATGACCGGAGTTGATGGTTTCCTTGATATTGGACTCATCCATCTTTCCTACGGCGCCGCGCAGGGATGCCAGCGCAAAGCGCAGATCCACGATGGCCACATGCAGATCCGGAGAATTGGTGATCTTGCTGGCGCCCTCCAGCGTGGACTGCAATTCCTTGCCGACCAGATCTATATCCACTTTGGCTAGTTTCGTCATGAATCGCTCCGCCGCCTGGGTGATGGTTTCCAGGTTCGCGGAACCGATGGTCGGCAACTCCGGATAGCGGGTCTCGCTGCCGACCAGGACGATGGGGGTTTCCGGCGGCTGCATGCTGAGGTCCACAAATAGCTGGCCGGTCAGAAGGTTGCCGGTTTGCAGGCGCGCGCGCATGCCGCGCTGTACCAGGTGCGCCAGCGTGCCCTCGGGTGCGACGAGCGGATCGGAATCCTGTTGCACCATGCGTTCCGGTTCAATCTCCACCAACACCGGGATGCGGAAAGCAGTGGCCTCACTGTCAAACTCCAGCCGCACATCCTTTACCGAGCCGACGCGAATGCCGCGGAATTCCACTGGCGCGCCGATGCTCAGCCCGCGCACCGAGCTTTCAAAAAACATCACATACTGGAGTTTCTTGGTGTAGGCGTTGGCGGACACGCTGGCGTGGCTGTCATACAGGGTGAAGACTATGTCCTCCACGTCGTCGGACACATGCTCCAGGGTCTCCGGTGTTTCAAAGGCAATGCCGCCAAATATCATGGACTCCACCGACTCGGTGCGGATGCTGAGGCCATCGGCGGTCATGGATACCTCCAGCCCGCTTACGTTCCAGAAACGGGTATTGCCGCGCACCATCTGGTCATAGGGGCTCTTGATGAAGGCATGGATGAATACGGTACGGCTGTCATTACCCAGCTCATGGCCGAGCACCTCGCCGGCGGGGATGCCCTGGTAATAAATCGGTGAGCCTGTGTCCACGGAGCGCAGCTTGCCGGTGGTGAGCACAATCTTGATGCCCTCGTCATCGGCGGTGACCACCGGTTGTTCCTCCAGCCCGGTGAAATGCAACTGCGGCGCGCCTTTGCCCGGCTCGATTTCTATATAGGACCCGGAGATCAGCGTGCTCAGCCCGGAGGCGCCACGCAGGCTCAGTTGCGGTCGCACCACCCAGAAGCGGGTATTGCGGCGGAAGAATTCCTCCGTGCCTTCGTTAAACTTGACCGTGACAATGACATTGGAAATATCTTCGCTGAAGCGAATGCGCTCCACGATGCCGATATCCAGATTCTTGTACTTGGCCCGCGTTTTGCCCACCTCAATGCCTTCCGCGGTCTTGAAACTGATTGTCACTTCCGGACCCTGTTCACGCAGGGTCTTTACCACCAGCCAGCCGCCTACCAGCATGGTGAGCAGCGGGATCAACCAGACCAGGGACGGGCCGGAATGGACGCTGACCTTGGGGCGCGCGTGTTCCATGGTCTATACCGGTTCCTTCGCCGCGTCGGCATTATCCCAGATCAGACGCGGATCAAAACACTGGGCCGCGAACATGGTGCTGACCACCACTGCGGCGAAAAACGATGCGCCGATGCCCGGTCGGATGGTGGACAGGGCATCCAGACTGACCAGCGCCGATAGCAAACCCACCAGAAAAATATCCACCATGGACCATGCGCCCACGGATTCCGTGACGCGGAACAGTAAAGTGCGATCACGCGGTCGCCAGTCCGACTGTTTCTGAATGGACCAAAGCAGAAAGCTTAATACGGCGAGTTTCAACAACGGCACGACCACGCTGGCAAAGAAAACAATCAGCGCCAGTCCCCACAAGCCACTTTCAATGAGATGCAAGATTCCGCTCACGATTGTGTTCGGCTCTCCCTGGCCAAATCGGATCACCGTCATCACCGGATAGATATTGGCGGGGATGAGCAGGACCGCGGCGGTTATCAGCAGCGCCCAGGTACGTCCCAGACTAGCGGTTTTGCGCAGGTGTAACCGCGAATGACAGCGGGCGCAATATTGTTGCGGCTGGTGTTTAATTTCCGGCACCACAAGGGCGCAGATATGGCAATTAAGATGTTGCCCGCCCAGCGTAGCCGTCGGCTGCCGGAAGGGGACCTTGTCCCAGAATGTGCGCGCATCAAAGCTGGCCCGTGCCGCCGAGTACACAAGCATCAACGCCACCAGCGCATAGAGCGATGTGCCGGTAATCACGGTGGCGAGATCTTGCAGTTTGACGATGGCAATCAGCACACCGAGCATGAACACGCCCACCAGACTCCAGGGAGAGACCGCGTGGATCAAGCGGTAAACTGTTCCAATCCCAGGTGGCACATATCCAAGGCGCACGGGTACCAGCAAATACAGCATACCGGCAATTACCAGGAAGGGAAATGCGATGCTGGTCATGAAAATGATCAATCCCAATTCCCCCATGCCCATCTGGTACATGGCCCAGCCGCCATCTATCAGGATGTTTTCCACCACCCGACCGCTGAGTTTCAAAGACAAGAACGGGAAGCAATTGGCGATAGCGAACAGTATCAGCGCCGAGCAATACAACGCGATGGTGCGATTCAGGGAATCCGGGACATGGCGATAGAGCAGTGCGCCGCAAAAACGGCAATCGGCACGGGCCTTCGGTGGGATGGGCTCATGCTGAAATAAATGATCACAATCATGACAAGCGAGCAATTCGCCCTTGGAAAGATCCGACACGTCCGCCCAACCCCCGCGTTTATGTAGTTTTAGTTATCCGGCGCGACTGTCGTCACATCGGGCACGCTGTGGCAGCATAAGCCAAAGCGGGGGTGGCGGAAACCAGTCAATTATATCTTTGTTTTCAAATGCTTGCATGTGTCCCTGTGTCATCCCGAATGAGCGAAGCGAGGAGGGATCCTGTAGCACTGAAAAGCAAGATCCCTCACTCCGATCCGGATGACAGGCCGGGCGTTTGGCATAACACCCTATTTGATTTCGAACCGTTTCCCCTTACCCATGGCTAAATGGCGGCAAAAAGTACCACAGCCGGCCTGTGCTGCAACCGGTCAGCGCATGGACAGGGTAGCCGCAAGCTGCTGCTCGAGCGATTTGTGGCTGCGCAGCGCGGCAAGAAATCGATCCTTCGACAGTGAGAATGTTTCAAGATCCGTGGCCGCGGTTACCGTGGCATTGCGCGGTTCGCCACGTAATAGTGCCGCCTCGCCAAAGAATCCGCCAGTTTCGATATCAGCCACTTTGGTGGGCACACCCGTCCTGAGGACGCTGACTGCCGCCGAGCCGCGATAAATGAGATAAAAACGATCCCCGATATCTCCCTCCCGAATGACGATCGCGCCGGCGCTGAATGATTCCGGCACCATGTGCTGGGCGACGTCAGTGAGATCGCTGAGCGACATGCCGCTGAACACCGGGCAGCCCTTGATGAACTGGCAGATGTAAAGAGTGCGTTTCACGTCCAGGTCAGAACTGATGACGCCATCGGTGAGGTTTATGATTCGATCGGCCGCGTCCATGATGCGATTATCATGCGTGACAATGATGATGGTGCTGCGTTTCTCCGCAGCCATTCGCTTCAGCAGGTTGATGACTTCGCGGCCGGAATCCTTGTCCAGCGCGGCGGTGGGTTCATCGGCAAGGATCAGGGCCGGGTTATTGACCACGGCGCGCGCGATGGCCACACGCTGCCGTTGGCCACCGGACAGGTTGCCGGGCCGATAATCCATTCGTTCCGCCAGGCCGAGATCGGAAAGGATCTGCGCAGCCCTCCGCTGTTTCTCCGGCGCGGTCAGATCATGCAGTTCCAGGGCCAGGTGTACGTTCTGGCGCGCGGTCAGACTCTCAAACAGATTATGGGCCTGAAAGATGAAGCCAATGTTGCGGCGCACCTCCACCTGCTGACGCAGGGACAGCCCACGCAATTCAGTTCCAAACAGGCTGATGCTGCCCTGTTGCAATGAACGCAGCGCGCCGATCAGCGTCAGCAGGGTGGTTTTGCCTGAACCTGAAGGCCCGGTCATGATGATGATCTGCCCGCGCGGGATCTGCAGATTGATGTTGCCGACGACCTGTTTGGTGCTTTCGCCGCTGCCAAAGTGATGGTTCACATCACGCGCGACGATGGTGTCGGTGGGCAGAGACCCCGGCGGCAGCATGGCTTAATACAGTTCCGCCGGATCCAGCCTGACCACCTGCCGCACCGCCAGCGCCGCCGATGCCACACCCATAAGGATGGTAAGGGAGAGAATGAAGAGGATGCGGCCGGCACTCAGGTGCATGATGATTTCCGACAGCCGCTCCACCGCCCAATACAGTCCCCAGGTGGCCGCAAGGCCGGGCAGGAACCCGAGCAGGGACAACAGCAGCGCCTCGCTGGTGACGATCAGATAAAGATGCCGCGCCTCATAGCCCATGGCCTTCAGCGTGGCAAACTGGCGCAGGTGGTCCTGGATCTCGTTGAACAGCAATTGGTAGCAAATGATGATGCCGATCAGCAAAGCCACCAGCAGCCCGATGCCGAATATGATCCCGACCGGCGTGGCGCGTGTGGTGTAGGCCTTTTCCCGTGCCTCGATTTGCGCGCGCGTCAGGACAATAAAGTCTGCCGGGAGGGCTTCCAGCAATTGCCGGCGCACCAGTTCCGCATCCGCGCCTGGCTGCAGCCGCAATAACCCGAGGGCGATATTGTCCGCAAGTTGCCCGGGGTCGCGCCGGCTGAAGATGCGGTAATAGGTTTCCGCGCTGGTGATCACATGTCCCTCGTAGCTGAAGTTCGCGCCCAGATCGAACAGCCCGGCAACCTGCACGCGCGCATCGCCGAGGGTGGCCTGGGTGCCTGCTGCCACCTGGCCCAGTTCCTGCCGTGATCGGCGATCATAGAAGATCGTGCCCGGCTGCTTGAGTGCGCGGGGAAAATCCGCCGCGCCGGGCAATTTCAGGCCCGGGTTATCGGGGTCAATGCCGAGCACAAGCAGCCGGTTGCGGCTGCTGTCCTGCGGGTTCCACCAGTACGATGCGGAGGCGTAGAGATAGGCGCCCGATGCGATTCCCGGCACGGCCAGCGCCTGACGCCAGCGTTTGCGGCTGAATTCCTCGGTGGACTTCAAATTATCCTTGTCCCGGTGCGACATCACCAGGTCGGCATCCAGGATCCGGGCCAGATTTGCCTGGCTGTCGTTGAGGCCATTGAAGAATCCCATTTGCATGAACATGATTACCACGGCAAAGGCAATGCTGATGCAGGACAGCAGCAGCCGTGACTTGCTGTGTACCAGCATGCGCCAGCCGGTAATCACGAGGTGCATCAGAATAGCTCCGCCGGGTCGGCCCGGTTCAGTTTGCGCAGCGCCAGTGCCGATGCCATTGCGGCCATGGTCAGCGTCAGCATCAGCACCACGGCGGCGCGCCCTGGCTCCATGTGCAGCGGCAGGCGCGACAGTTTGAATACCATTTCATACAGGCCCAGCGCCAATATGAAGGCGGGCAAATAGCCCAGCAGCGAAAAAATCAGCGCCTGTTCCGCGCCGATCCGGTAAAGATATTCGGGCGCATAGCCCATGGCCTTGAGCGTGGCAAATTC
>JAYUHG010000392.1:0-6918 GCA_043767195.1 Gammaproteobacteria bacterium
ACTATTTACGCTCCATCAACCGTTGCAACAGATCCAGAGCTGACCGTAGTCTCTTGGCGTCATCCCGGGACTCAGCGGCGCCAATCGCGCCTTGTTGCGTAAGTAATTCGGCGGCGCGCTTGCTTAATTCCAGAAAAGGATGCAATGCCGCGTAACTCGTCGTGGCGACGATCAAAAGCGCCAAACCCAACAACGTCAATGCATCGCGACGCTGGGAAGCGCGCACATGTTCCTGGATGGAGCGCAGGGAACCCTGAAGATTCACGTACAGCGATAAGGTGCCGAAATTTTTCTCTCCAAACAGAATCGGCGCCTCGAACTTCAATATGCCGTCACCGAACTTAATCGGGTGCTGCTGCCACTCGGTAAAGTGCTGCGCGTCGTCGTCAAGCACATGAACAAACGTCACCTGCTTCCAGGCGGAAACATACTGTTTGATAGTGGCATCCGCGGCACTAACGTCCCGAGTCGCCACGGACGCGCTGATCAATCCCGCCAGCAAGCCGGCGGAACGCTGCACACTGCCGCGCATTTCCTGCATTGAATACTGTTCGTCGAGCTTGCGCGCGGATTCTCCTGTAAGCCAGACACTGAACAGAATGCCGGTAAGAATGACCGTGGAAGCCCGCAACCAAAGCGGCAGCAAGGCGACACAATTGATCAGAAATCTCAGAAATACCATTTAGGCCGCACTATCGCCTTCCGGCGAACGAAACGGGTCGCGCAGAAATTCCACAAAGCTGCGACACACATCCGTAGCGGTGAATACGCCAGCCAGTTTGCCGGAGCGCGTCACCAGCACGGAGCCAATGTGCCGGTCCGCCATGTTTTGCAGCACCACATCCAGCCGCTCATTCAGATCCACGATATAGGGATGATCCAGATAAACGTCCCGCACCCGGGTTTCGCTGACCTTAGGATAAGCCAGCTCCGGCCCCAGGTATAACTTGATGTCCCGGTCGGTAAGCACTCCTACCAGAGCATGATTCTCAGTCACGGGCAAATGACGGATGTGATGTTCACGCATGAACGCCTGCGCCTCGTCTATGGGCACGTCAATGTCCACGGAATGAGGAAATGGCGTCATCACGGACTTGATGGTGGGTATGCGCTTCATGGCGGTAGCGGCCTGTCTTCCGGGGAGTCACATGACGATATTAGGGCATGGAGTCATTTCTTCAAGCCGCGCCGGATGCCGATAACTCTGCCTGCCTGGGCCGGACGCCGGGGTTTGCCCTGGGTCCGGGCCAGTGCCTGAAGTTTCTTCTGAATCGGCGCCGGCATGGCCGTCACGCGCCGCGCCTCCATATCCACATACAAACTCATCAGTTCATTGGTGGCGGCGAGATAGCCAAGCTGGCGATGATACATGCGATGAAAGAAATGAATGCGCTTCGCGTCATAGTCCAGTAACTGCGTGGTGATGCGCACTTCATCACCGACACGCAGCTCGCGCAGGTAATGCACATGGATCTCCGCGGCGAAGGTGGATGCGCCACGACGCGCACGAAACGCCGGGGTCATCCCCAGTTGCTCCAGGAATGTGTCGGTGGCGGAATCAAACAACAGCACATAGTAGCAAAGATTCATGTGGCCGTTGTAGTCAATCCACTCCGGCAGAACGACACCGGTGTGGGTGTGCAGCGGGCGCGCCCATACATTGCGCGGTTGCATCATTCCCTTACCCGCGCCCCCCATTGCTTTTGGTTTTGCTTCTGGTCGGGGCATGCAAATCTCCCAGGGCAGACCCGACCGAGAATATCACGGGGAAATCCACGCATAGGCCGCTGGCTAATTCCGTGTTGAACTGGTTATAATGCGAATTATTCTCATTTAAAACATCATTACCCCAACAGGAAACTTATCTACCCCGGCCTTGGCAGGGGAAATAACCAATTGATTATTAAATGAAAAAATACCTGAGTGCCATACTTCTGGTTGCATTGGCCACCCCGGTCCGGGCCGATGTGCAATCCCTGCTGCAAATGGTGGACTACATGGGAGTGGACTACCCGGCTGCCGTTGCCGATGGCGAAGTTGTTCATGCTGGGGAATATACAGAAATGCAGGAGTTTTCCGCCCGCATCGCTTCGGAAAGCGCGGCGCTTCCCACCGGGGATGCACGGGAGCAATCCATGGCGCTGGCGCAGACATTAACAAGTGCGGTGGAATCCAAATCCGACGCCACGGACATCGCGACATTGACGCGGCAGTTGCGGCAGATACTGATGACCAATTTTGATGTTGCGCTGACGCCTTTGTATCGCCCGGACCTGACCGGCGCGGGAAAACTTTATGGAGAACAGTGCGCCAGTTGTCACGGCACAGCGGGCAAAGGCAATGGCCCGGCGGGCGCGGGCATGGATCCGGCACCTATCGCGTTTACTGATCTGGATCGTGCGCGTCAGCGCAGCCTGTTTGGGCTGTATAACACCATCACCTTGGGTGTGCCGGGCACGGGCATGATGGCATTTGATACGCTTTCTCCCGCGGAACGCTGGTCATTGGCGTTCTACATCGGCGGCATGGCGGATGCGCGGGGGAATTCCGCCGCCGCCATGGCCGCATGGCAAAAACAACCATTGTCATTGCAAGAGGCGGTAACACTGTCGCCCGCGGAGTTGGGGGCGGTTCGCGACAACGGTGAACAACTGGCGCTATGGTTGCGGCGTGAACCGGCGGTGATGTTCGCGCGCGCATCGGATCCCATTGAGTTCACGTTGATCAACCTGGCCCTCAGTCTGGATGCTTATCGCGGCGGCGATGCGGAAAAGGCACAGGCCCTGGCCGTGAGCGCCTATCTGGAAGGATTTGAGCTGAGCGAGGCGCCGCTGCGCAATGTGGCCCCGGAACTCATGCAACAGACGGAGCAGGCCATGATGGGTTTGCGTCAGGCGCTGCGTTCGGGCGCGCCACTGCCGGAAGTGGAAGCACGCCATGTGGCGCTGGTGCAATTACTGGAACAATCGCGCGCGGCCCTGGCGGAACGCTCCATGCCCGTCGGCGTGGCCTTTACCAGTTCATTGATCATTCTGTTGCGCGAGGGCTTGGAAGCGATCCTGGTACTGGCTGCCATGGTGGCATTCATTGTCCGCTCTGGTCGTACCGATGCCCTGCGTTATGTGCATGGCGGCTGGATCACGGCGTTAATCGCCGGGGGGCTGACCTGGGTCGCGTCCGTTTATCTGATTGACATCAGTGGCGCCACGCGGGAATTAACTGAAGGTGTCGCCACACTGGCGGCGGCGTTAATTCTGTTTTATGTGGGCTTTTGGATGCATCGAAATTCCAGCGCCTCCCAATGGAATACTTTCCTGAAAAACCAGATTGAGTCGGCGTTGTCCGCGCGTACGCTTTGGACTCTGGCCCTGATTGCGTTTCTTGCGGTATACCGCGAGGTGTTCGAGACCATCCTGTTCTATCAGGCGCTCTGGCTACAGGTGCAAGCGGACGCGCAACACGCGGTCTGGGTCGGCGCCGGTGTCGCGGCCGCGCTCCTGGTGGCCATTACCTGGATGATAGAGCGCTTTGGTGTGCGCCTGCCCTTGCGGCAATTCTTTCTGGGCAGCGCGGTGCTGATGATTGTGCTGGCGGTGATATTCGCCGGCAAGGGTGTGATGGCATTGCAGGAAGCCGGACTGATGGCGGTTCATCCGTTACCGTTGCCGCGGCTGGAATGGATTGGGTTCTATCCCAACTTGCAGGTGCTGATCACGCAGTTGCTGTTGCTGGCGGTGGCCGTTGGGATATTTCTGTGGGATCGCCGGAAAGAAATTACGTGAAGCGTATCTCGTGAACTAAATCAAGTCGCCACTTCTAACCAACGCTTCACGCTTCACGCTTCATGCTTCACGCTCTCAAATTAAGCACATCCTGCATGTCATAAAGTCCGCGCTTTTGGGTCACGATCCACTGCGCGGCGCGCAAGGCGCCGGCGGCGAAATTGCCGCGGCTGGTGGCACGATGGGTGATTTCGATGCTTTCTCCCGGAGCCGCGAACAGGACCGTGTGATCGCCGATGATGTCGCCGGCGCGGATTGACGAAAAACCGATGCTGCCGGGTTTGCGCGCGCCGGTCTGCCCTTCCCGGGCGTAGACGGCCCGACTGGCCAGATCACTCTCAAGCGCGGCAGCGACCACTTCACCCAAGCGCAGGGCCGTGCCGGACGGGGCGTCTTTTTTCTGATTGTGATGGGCTTCGATAATCTCGATATCGCTGTTC
Organism: Gammaproteobacteria bacterium; assembly: GCA_043767195.1. Lineage (GTDB taxonomy): Bacteria > Pseudomonadota > Gammaproteobacteria > Eutrophobiales > Eutrophobiaceae > 2-02-FULL-61-13. The sequence goes on from JAYUHG010000392.1 coordinate 4,223, forward strand.
GCACCCATGATTTGCGCCGCCAGTTCGGTCAACTTGAAACACAGATTGACACCGATGCTCATGTTGGGCGCATGCACGATGGCGATGTCCCGGGCGGCGTCACGCACCGCCGCGGATTGTTCCGGAGTCAAACCGGTGGTGCCGATGACCATGGGTTTGCCGGCTTTGCGACACGCATGTACATGAATGAGTGTTGCCGCGGGGGCGGTGAAATCCACCAGCACATCGAAATTATTCATGACTTCGGCTAGGCTGGAGACAATGGTGACACCGAGACGCACGCGCCCGATGAACTCACCAGCGTCCCGGCCCACAGCGGGCGATGCCAGATGCTCAATGGCGGCGCCAATGCTGACCCCGGGAGTCGCCAGCGCGGATTCAATCAGCGCGCGACCCATGCGACCGGCGGCGCCGGTAATGGCAAGACGTGTCATGACGCGGCAGCTTACCCGCCGACACCCATGTTATCGAAGAATTTTTTCACGCCCTGGAACCAGGACTTACCTTTCGGCCGGTGGTCCCCTTCCGTGCCATGCATGGAGTCCTCCAGCTCCTTCAATAGTTCCTTCTGCCGGCGTGTGAGCTTGATCGGCGTCTCCACCACCACGCGACACAGCAGGTCGCCCTTGCTGGAGGTACGTACCGAGCGCACGCCCTTGCCGCGCAGCCGGAACAGATTGCCGCTTTGGGTTTCCGCCGGGATCTTGAGTTTCACGCGGCCTTCCAGGGTCGGGATTTCCAGTTCACCCCCCAGTGCGGCCACGGTAATGCTGATGGGCACATCGCAATGCAAATTGGTGCCTTCGCGCTCGAAGAGATCGTGCTCCTTGACGATGACATGGACGAACAGGTCGCCGTTCGGACCACTGTTCTCCCCGGCCTCGCCTTCGCCGCTGAGACGAATGCGATCTCCGGTGTCCACGCCGGGGGGCACTTTGACGGAAATGGTTTTGGCATCGCGCACACGACCTTGACCACGGCAGTTAGTGCAGGGATCGGAGATAACGCGACCGCCGCCGCGGCACTTGGGGCAGGTCTGCTGGATGGAGAAGGGTCCCTGTTGCATGCGCACCTGCCCATGACCAGCGCAGGTGGTGCAAGTCACGGGTGTGCTGCCGGCCTTGGCGCCGGAACCATTGCACACATGGCAACCCACCAGACGCGGCACACGGATCTGAATCGTGGTGCCACCCACGGCCTCTTCCAGGGTCAGCTCCAGGTCATAGCGCAGATCACTGCCGCGATGGGCGCGATTGCCGCCGCGCTGCCCACCAAAAATATCGCCAAAAACGCTGTCAAAAATATCCCCCAACCCGGCGCCACCAAATCCCGGCTGACCCTGTGGACCGCGCCCGGCGGCGGAAGTATCCACGCCTGAATGACCGAATTGATCGTAGGCCGCGCGCTTGTGCTCATCGGAAAGAATGTCATAGGCCTCCTTGGCTTCCTTGAATTTCGCCTCCGTATCCTTGTCGTCAGCATTCCGATCCGGATGAAATTTCATGGCCTGACGACGATAGGCCTGCTTCAATTCAGCCTCAGAAGCGCCTTTCGCCACACCCAGAACTTCGTAATAGTCGCGTTTGGTGGCCATATCTGGATATTAACCTTTGTGCGGACGCAAAAAACGGCGGCGAGGGACGATTACCCTTGCCGGCTAAGGGATACGTGAAGCTTATTTTGTGAAGCGTATCTCGTAAAAGACCGTATCTCGTCGTTCGTGAAGCGTATCTCTTTGAAACCCGTATCTCGTCGTTCGTGAAGCGTATCTCGTGGAACCAAAACAACTCAGCGGCATCAGTCTAACCGCTTCACGCTTCACGCTTCACGCTTCACGCTTCACGCTTCACGCTTCACGCTTCACGCTTCACGATTTCTTGTCATCTACCTCTTCAAACTCCCCATCCACCACATTCTCCCCGCCATCCTGGCCAGCGTCCTTCGGCTGTTCGCCTGCGCCGGGTTGACCCTGCTGGGCCGCGGCCTGCTCCTTATAGATCCGCTCAGCCAGTTTACCGGCGATGGCGCCGAGCTTCTGGGTTAACTCTTCAATGCGCGCCTTGTCATCGCTGTCCTTGACTCCCTCAAGTTCCTTGATGGCGGCTTCGGCGTCGCTCTTCTCTCCGGCTTCCACCTTGTCGCCCAATTCCGTCAGGGACTTGCGGGTGGCATGGATCAGATTGTCGGCGCTGTTGCGCGCCTCCACCAATGCCCGTGCCTTGCGATCCTCTTCGGCGTGGGCCTCGGCATCCTTGACCATGCGTTTGATCTCTTCTTCCGTGAGGCCGCTGGAGGCCTTGATGATGATGGATTGCTTTTTACCAGTGGCCTTGTCCTTGGCGGACACATTCAGTATGCCGTTGGCATCAATATCAAATGCCACTTCCACCTGCGGCACACCACGCGACGCGGGGGGAATGTCGGCCAGATCAAACCGGCCCAGGGTCTTGTTGCCCGAGGCCATCTCGCGCTCACCTTGCAACACATGCACGGTCACCGCGGTTTGATTATCCTCAGCCGTGGAAAATACCTGCTGCGCCTTGGTAGGGATGGTGGTGTTCTTGTCAATCAGCTTGGTCATCACGCCACCCAGGGTTTCAATGCCCAGGGACAATGGCGTCACATCCAGCAACAGCACGTCTTTCACATCGCCGCCCAGCACACCACCCTGAATGGCGGCGCCAACGGCCACGGCC
>JAYUHG010000393.1:0-2928 GCA_043767195.1 Gammaproteobacteria bacterium
ACCCTGAGCCGGACCATCATCACCGGCATATCCACCTTCCTGGTGTTACTGGCATTGTTGATCTGGGGCGGTAAGACCATTCAGGGCTTCGCCACGGCATTGTTGATTGGACTGGTGGTAGGTACGTACTCATCAGTATATGTGGCCAGTCCGGTGTGCATGGCCCTGGGAATTTCCCACGAAGACCTGATGCCGGTGGAGAAAGAGGGCGCTAATCTGCCGGATCGATCGTGAGCGTGTGTCTGCGTGACACAATTGTCACCCCGGCACAAGCCGGGTCGGGGTGACGGCATGAAAATCGTCGCCGATAAAGCCATACCGTTCCTGCAACACTGCTTCGCCCCGCTCGGGGCAATCACCCCTGTGGATGGCCGCGACATCGGACCGGATCAGGTGCGTGACGCGGATGTGTTGCTGGTGCGCACCGTGACCCGGGTCAATGCAGCACTGCTGGCGGGCAGTTCAGTGCGCTTTGTGGGCAGCCCCACCAGCGGTACCGATCACCTGGACGTTGAATATCTGCAACGCGCCGGAATTGCCTGGTCCGCGGCACCGGGATGCAACGCCAGATCTGTGGCGGAATATGTGTTATCGGCGCTGCTGGTGACGATGGAATCCCTGGGCCGGGAATTGCGCGGTCTGCGCGCCGGCATTATCGGCAGTGGACATGTGGGTAGCGCCGTGGCGGAAATGCTTTCGCTCGTGGGCGTGGACTGCATCCTGCATGATCCGCCATTGCAGGCGGCCACGGGTGATGGGAAATTTCAGCCCTTGGCCGCCGCCCTGGCGGCGGATATTGTCACGCTGCATGTGCCGCTGGTTCGCTCCGGCCCCTTTGCCACGCTGGGCATGGTGGATGGTGCGTTCCTGAATTCCATGGGACCGGATGCCATATTCATAAACACTGCCCGCGGCGAGGTGGTGGACGAAGCCGCGCTGCTGAATGCTTTGCGAACGCGCCCGGATTTGCGTGCCATTATTGATGTGTGGTCCGGTGAACCGAATGTGAATGCCGCGCTGTTACAGGAGGCTGACATTGCCACGGCTCATATCGCTGGCTATAGCACCGACGGACGTTTGCGCGCCAGCGCCGGTATCGCCGCTGCCCTGGGCAAGTGGGCGGGTGCGCCTCAACATGAATTTAAACCTCCTGAACTTCCCGGTTCCGGTGTGCCGGAAATCCTTATCGCCCCCGAAATGGACTTCATGTCGGCGCTCCAGGCCGCAGTACTTGGCAGCTATGATGTGCGCTCCGATGCCATTGTCTTGCGGCGTCTGGTCCAGGGCGATGCCGCGGCGTTGCGGCACGGATTTTCCGAGGCGCGCAATGACTATCCGTTGCGGCGGGAGTTTTCCGCTCATGTGGTGGTCATGGAGCCGGGTTGTGCAGAGATTGGTCAGGCGTTGGAATCTCTGGGTTTTAATGTGCAGGAGCGGAAATAGCCCATGAACAAACGCTGGCGGCTCGGATTTCTCGCCTCCCATCGTGGCAGCAATATGCAGGCGATTATTGCCGCCTGCGCCGATGACCGGATTAACGGGGAACCAGTGCTGGCGATCAGTAACAACCGGGATGCTAAGGCCTTGCAACGTGCCGCCGCCGCCGGAGTGACCGCGTTACATCTGGGACCGGGGGAATTTCCTGACGAAAACGCCCTGGATCAGGCCATTGCCGCGGCTTTGAAACAATATGCGGTGGAATTGGTCATATTGGCGGGATATATGCGGCGTCTCGGGCCGGTCACGCTGACCGCATTCCCCAATCGGGTAATCAACATCCATCCCGGACTGCTGCCCCGTTATGGCGGTAAAGGCATGTATGGCAGCCGGGTGCATGCGGCGGTAGTGGCGGCAGGGGAGCCGGAGACCGGCATAACCGTGCATTTGGTGGACGGGGAATATGACCACGGCGTCACCCTGGCCGAGCGGCGTGTGCCGATTTTGCCGGGGGAGAATGCCGAACAATTGGCGGAGCGCATGCTGCCCCTGGAACATGAAATATATGTATGTACCATCGCCGACATCGTTTCAGGAAAAATAACGCTACCGGCATGAATGATAAATTTGATTAAAAAGCCATCATAATCAGCTAGTTAAAGGTTATCAGGTAGAGTTTAACAAGACCGGTCCTTTCTCCAAAGGCGCCGTCCCATTAAGATACGCGGCGCTAACGCAACGCCTGAGTCAACTTTGCAACAAAAAGCCCGGTTGCCGGGTCGTGACTGAAAATTAAACCAGAGGGAAGCATTCGATGATTACGGTGAGGTCTGGTATCTGTGTGTTGTTGCTGGCCATGTTCAGCCTCGCGGCCAGTTCGGTGTATTCCATGCCAGCGGCTGAAGATGTAGTGCGCTCCACTACGGATCAAACCGTGACGCGCTTGCGCGCGCAAAAGCCGGACCTGGAAGCGCACCCGGGAAAAATTTATGACCTCATCCATGAGCTGGTGATCCCGCATTTCGATTTCCCGAGCATGTCAAAGTGGGTGCTGGGATCTAATTGGCGCAATGCCACCGACGCCCAGCGCGATGCCTTCATCGCCCAGTTCCGGACGTTGCTGGTGCGCACCTATGCCAAGGCTTTGCTGGAATACTCGGCGACCGACATTCGCTTTTTGAAAGCGGAGAGCAATCCGAATTCCAATGTGATTATCGTCAAGACTGAGGTGGACCAGCCCGGTGGCGGTCCCGCCATTCCGATCCATTACCGCATGCATATCAGTGACGGTAGCTGGAAGGTGGTGGATGTGTCCGTGGACGGCGTCAGCCTGGTTTCCACCTATCGGGGTTCATTTGCCTCCGAGGTCAGCAAGGGTGGTCTGGATAATTTGATCGCCAAGCTGGTGGATCGCAATCAGAAAAACTCCCTGGTCAGCCCGGAGCAGGCAGCGGGCGACGCCGAGCACACCGCACCCTGAACCGGCGCGTT
>JAYUHG010000394.1:0-6877 GCA_043767195.1 Gammaproteobacteria bacterium
CCCCTCACGTAACGCTCCGCCCGCTGCTTCACCGCCACACGTTCAACCACGCCACCGAAGCCGATGAAGTCGGCGCCGGCATCCTGCATCTCCAGATCCGTGATGCCGTCGCCGATGGCCGCGCACTTACCGAAGCGCCGCATGAGCGCGGCGCAGACGATTCGCTTGCCACCGGAACGGGTGAGTGGAGATGTGGTATCGAAGCCAAGATAGGACCCGTCTGGGGCAAATCTTAATGCCACGGCATGCACCTGGTCGGCGCGCAAACCCAACTCTGACGCGAGTCGGGATACCGCGGGCAGAAATCCGCCGCTGATAATGTGAATCTCCACGTTGTGGTCACATAACGCCTGGATTATTTCGTGAGCGCCAGTCACAAGCTCATCAATGTAACGCTGGCCGAGCCATTCCATGGCGGATTGATCCGGGCGTAATCGCTCCAAGCGCTTGCTGTATACCTGCTCCAGTGCAGCCCGACCTTCCATGGCAGCGGCGGTTAATGCGGCAATCTCAGCTTCAACTCCTTGCCTGCGCGCCAACTCATCCACGCCCTCGATGCGCGTCAGTGTGCTGTCACAGTCGAAGATCACCAGCCGATAGGGCGCGCCTGTTATCACAGGGTGACTTGCGTTACCCGGGTGACAGCGGGAATACGACCAATGGCCTCGATCAGGCTTTGTTGCAGCGGCGTGGAAACACCGATGACCGCCACCGCCATATCGCTGCCGGATACAATACCGAGCTGCATACGTGAAATATTGATCTTCTCCGCGGCAAGCAAGGTGCTGATGGCGGCAATCATACCTGGCTGATCCCGATGCCGGGTCAGCAACAGATTGCCATCCAGCACCGCCTCGATTTCATAGCCACCGACGCGGATCAGCCGCGGGTGTTTACGTTCCAGCAAGGTCCCTTCCACGACCGTGGTTGTATCACCATGCCATGCCTGCACCACAATGCTGGCATGATAATCCGCGTGTTCTCCGCAGCGCGCTTCAACGATGGAGATGCCGTGCTGCGCGGCAAAGTGGCGCGCATTGACGCGATTGGCATCGGACAGGTTGCCGCTGAGGACACCAATAAGGGATTCCGTAGTAATCGAACGCAGATCCCGGGACGCCGCATCCCCGTACAGAGACACTTCCACTTGCCGGATCGGCGCCGTGGTCATCGCCGCCAGAAGTTTGCCAAGCCGCAACGCCAGAGTCAGATAGGGCCGCAGCTTGACGCGCTCTTCAGCGGACACCGACGGCAGGTTAATGGCATTAATTGATTCGCCATCATTCAGAAACGCCACTATCTGGCGCGCAATCTCCCTCCCCGCGGCCTCCTGCGCCTCATGGGTGGACGCTCCCAAATGTGGCGTGGCAACTAGATTGTCCAGTTTCAGCAGCGGCGAATCCGTGGGCGGTTCCCGTTCAAATACATCCAGTGCCGCGCCGGCCAGATGGCCCGAAACTAACGCGTCGTACAGCGCCTGTTCGTCCACCAGTCCGCCACGGGCGCAGTTGATCACCCGTGCGCCGCGCTTCATGGAATACAACCGCTCACGATTCAGCAACCCGCGTGTCTTGGCATTCATGGGGCAATGCAGCGTCAGATAGTCCGCGCCGGCGATCATGGCTTCCAATTCCATGCACTCGATGCCGTCGGCCTCAAATACTTGCGGCGTCACAAATGGATCGTGGGCGATGACGCGCATGCGCAGCGCCAGGGCCATGGTGGCGACAATACGGCCAATGGTGCCGTAACCGACGATACCCAGTGTCTTGTTGGCAAGTTCCGCGCCCGTGAATTGGGAACGCTTCCATTCGCCGGCGCGCAGAGAACGATCCGCCTGGGGCAAGCTGCGGCTCAGAGACAGGATATGCGCCAAGGTGAGTTCCGCCGTAGTGGTCGCATTGGCATCCGGCGTGTTCAGCACCACGATGCCGCGTTCAGTGGCGCGACCGACATCAATATTGTCCACGCCGATGCCGGCGCGACCGATAACCTGCAATGACTGCGCCGCGTCCAACGCGCTGGACGTAATAGTGGTAGCGCTGCGGACGATGACGGCGTGGGCATCAGCGATGAGCCGGCACAGCTCGGACTCCGCCAAACCGTTGTGACATTCCACTTGCAGTCCGGACTGTTGGCGCAGAAGTTCAATGCCGCCCGGGGCGATCTTGTCAGCTACCAGAACTCGTTTAATTTGTGTAGTCATGCTTGGTTGCATCCAATAGGTCACTCATTTGTCCCGCAAGCTTCGCAGCCAGCCGATCCACCGTCCCAGGATCCTCGCCTTCCACCATCACTCGCAGCAATGGCTCAGTGCCTGACGCTCGCACCAGGATGCGACCCCGCTCACCCAGTTGTGCCTCCGCTTCGCGCACCAGCCCGTCAATCCGATTTTGCAACGCGGTGTCCAGCCGCCGGGGTAAAGCTACGTTCACCAATGATTGCGGGAACTTGGTCATCCCGGCAAGCAATGGGCGCAGGCCCTGGTCCGACACGCGCATGGCACTCAAGACCTGCAACGCAGAGATTATGCCATCGCCGGTGAGCGCCAGATTGAGATTGATGATATGCCCCGAGCCTTCGCCGCCCAGGCACAATTGCTTTTCTTGCAACATCTCCATGACATAGCGGTCACCCACGCGCGCGCGATGCAATCCGAGTCCGAGTTCTTGTAGCGCCCGTTCCAGCCCCAGGTTGCTCATTTGCGTGCCCACCACGGCGCCATTCAGGGTCGGCTGATTGGCGGCGGCAATGACGTACAGTATCTCGTCGCCATCCACAATTTCGCCGCCGGCATCCACCAGGATTAGCCGATCACCGTCACCGTCCAGAGCAATACCCAAATCGGCCCGCGTTTCCAGCACCTTGCGGCGCAAATTTTCCGGCGCGGTGGCGCCGAAATCGGCATTGATGTTCAAACCATCGGGTTGCACCGCGATGCTCTGCACCGTGGCGCCCAGTTCCTCAAACACACGCGGGGCAATTTGATACGCCGCGCCATGTGCGCAGTCCACCACCAGCCGCAGTCCGGACAAATCCAGTTCCGGTTCGATCCTGCTCTTGCAGTATTCAATATAACGGCGTTGCGCATCATCTATTCGCCGGGCCTTGCCCAGCCGCGCCGGCGCCACCGGAGTCAGAGGCAACTCCAGCTCTGCCTCGATGGCCATTTCCACTTCATCGGCCAGCTTGGTGCCGTGACTGGTGAAAAATTTGATGCCGTTGTCTTCGAATGAATTGTGAGATGCGCTGATGACAATGCCTGCGTCAGCGCGCAGGCTGTGGGTAAGGTAGGCAATGCCGGGTGTGGGCATGGGCCCGAGCAGCATCACATCCACCCCCGCCGCCGACAATCCGGCTTCCAGAGCTGACTCAAACATGTAGCCGGAGATGCGCGTGTCTTTCCCGATCAGGACCTTGCCCTTGCCGCCATGCACCAGCACACGCCCGGCAGCCCAACCGAGCTGCATGACAAAATCCGGAGTGATGGGATGGACGCCGACGCGTCCACGGATACCGTCGGTGCCGAAATACTTGCGTTGCATGAATGGCCTCGCCAAGTCGCGCCGGCCGCCGGGAATTTAAGCGGAAGTGGCGGGTCCGCTCACGGGAGGATCACCAGCCGCACGACTACCTGAAACATTGTCATCTTTATTGGCCCTGGCAGACTTCTGCGCCGCGCCGTTACCGTCGTCCCAATCCGCGGGTGGGCGCGGTTTGCCCCCAGCCATGATGTCGTCCAACTGCGTCGAATCCAGAGTCTCATACTGGATCAACGCCTCCGCCATCGAGTGCAGTTTGTCCATGTTGCCTTTGAGAATGTTTTCCGCGCGCTGGTAATTGCGATCAATCACGGCGCGGATCTCTACGTCAATGACATGGGCGGTGTCATCGGAGATGGCCTTGTGCTTGGTCACGGAATGACCGAGAAATACTTCACCGTCCTCCTCGGCATAGGTCTGCGGACCGAGCCGATCTGACAGACCCCACTTGGTAACCATGTTGCGCGCCAATTGCGTGGCGCGATGAATATCATTGGATGCACCGGTGGTCACTGAATCCGGCCCAAATACCAGCGCTTCCGCGATACGTCCACCGAACAGACTGCAGATCTGGCTTTCAAGAAAAATCTTGCTGTAGCTCAGGCGATCCTGTTCCGGCAGAAACCAGGTCAAACCCAGGGCGCGGCCACGGGGAATAATGGTGACTTTGTAAACCGGATCATGATTCGGCAAAGAGCGACCGACAATGGCATGGCCCGCCTCGTGATAAGCAGTCAATTTCTTTTCCTGGTCACTCATAACCATGGAACGTCGCTCGGCCCCCATCATGACCTTGTCCTTGGCCCGCTCCAGATCATCCATATCCACCAGCTTTTTGTTGCCGCGGGCCGCCAGCAACGCAGCCTCATTGACCAGATTGGCCAGATCCGCGCCGGAAAACCCGGGCGTACCGCGGGCGATGATGCTGGGGATGACTTTGTCGCCGAGAGCGATTTTGCGCAGATGTACTTTCAGTATCTGTTCGCGTCCACGGATATCCGGCAACGGTACCACCACTTGCCGATCAAAGCGGCCCGGGCGCAGCAATGCCGGATCCAGCACATCCGGACGGTTCGTGGCGGCAATGACGATGACACCTTCATTGCCCTCGAATCCATCCATCTCCACCAGCAACTGATTCAGGGTTTGCTCACGCTCATCATGGCCGCCACCGAGGCCGGCGCCGCGATGACGCCCCACGGCATCAATTTCATCAATGAAGATAATACATGGAGCATGCTTCTTGGCCTGCTCGAACATGTCGCGCACGCGGGAAGCGCCGACACCAACAAACATCTCCACGAAATCCGAGCCGGAGATTGTGTAAAACGGCACCTTGGCCTCGCCGGCGATGGCTTTGGCCAGCAACGTCTTGCCGGTGCCCGGCGATCCCACCATTAATACGCCGGACGGGATCTTGCCACCCAGCTTCTGGAACTTGCCCGGGTCACGCAGGAATTCCACCAGTTCCGCGACCTCTTCCTTGGCCTCTTCCACGCCCGCCACATCATTAAATGTGATCTTGACCTGATCCTCGCCCATCAACCGCGCCCGGCTCTTGCCGAAGGACAGTGCCCCGCGACCACCACCGCCGCCTTGCATCTGGCGCATGAAGTAAATCGAGAATCCCACCAGCAGCAGGATCGGGAACCAGGAGATTAGCGCGTGGGCCCAAAGCGAATTCCGGTTCGGTTCCGCGCCGCCGATCTCGACATTGTTGTCCAGCAGAGTGCCGATAAGTGCTTCGTTGTTTGTTTCAGGACTGTAAGTGTTGAAGCGGGTGTCGTCACGCAGCTTGCCGGAAATGCTGTTGCCTTCAATGACCACGGTCTCCACCTTCCCGGATTTAACATCACCGATAAATTGGGAATAAGGCAGGTTACCCGCCACCGCGGAGTTGCCGAAATTCTTGAATGCCATCATCAGCACCAGAGCGATAATGACCCAGAGCATCAGATTTTTAGCCATGTCGTTCAAACTCAGTGTCTCCTCAATAATTCATGGTCCGTTTGCCGGCGCTCCACGCTACCTTGCGTCGGGAAATCCTGGCTAATATTGCTTGGAACTATACCTTATAGCCCCGGGCCAGGACATAAAACTCCCGTGACGCATTCCGCGACGCCTTGGGTTTTCTGGCCATAACCTGCTGAAATCGCTGCACAAGTTCGCACCGGTATTGCTCCATATCCGCTCCCTCGAACACCTTAATCAGCAAATTCCCGTTCGCTGTCAGTGTCTGACAGGCAAACTGCAAAACCAGTTCAGCCAGATACATGCTGCGCGCCTGATCCGTGATCCGGATACCGGTTAAATTGGGGGACAAATCGGAAATAACAAGGTCGGCGCGCCCGCCCGCCAGAGCCCCCACACAGCGGTTGTACACGGCATCATGGGTAAAGTCGCCCCGAATGAATTGAACATTGCGAATGGGTTCCATGGGCATTATGTCCACGGCAATGACCTTGCCCTTGGAACCGACCCGCTGCGCCGCGTATTGGGACCAACTGCCGGGGGCGGCACCCAGATCCACCACAACCTGACCGGGCTTCAGTAACTTGTCTTTTTCATCCAGCTCCTGCAGCTTGAATGCGGCACGGGAACGTAAATCGGACTTGCGTGCCTGTTTTACGTAGGGGTCGCGTTCGTGATCGCGGCGACGACGCTTACTGTCAGTGGGCATAAGCTACTGATATTTGACGGAGACGATCTCATATTCCGTCAAGCCACCCGGCGCATTGACTCCCGCCACATCACCTTCTTCCTTGCCGATAAGAGCGCGAGCGATAGGCGAGGCAATGGAAATCAAACCCAGGTTTATATCAGCTTCCTCTTCGCCGACAATCTGGTAGGTCACGGATTTTTTCGTGGTCATATTCAGCAGTTCCAGAGTCGCGCCAAATACTACCTTGGGCGCGACCTTGATACCGGCCACGTCAATGATCTGGGCATCGGCCAAAACGGATTCCAGCGTGCCAATACGCCCCTCGACGAAACTCTGCTGTTCCCGGGCGGCGTGATACTCGGCGTTTTCGCTCAGATCCCCATGGGCGCGGGCCTCGGCGATGGCCTGAATGATCTGCGGGCGGCGAACGGATTTGAGTTCGGCCAATTGCAAGCGCAGGCGTTCGGCGCCATTCGCGGTTAACGGGGACTTCGGCATCACTTCACTCCGGCGTGCAGGGTTTGCAGACAATTTACCTGATCTTCGTCCAGAAACTTCAATGCATTAACCGTGGCGCGTGCCCCGGACAGGGTGGTCATATGAAATACCCGGTGCTGCAAGGCCGTGCGACGGATGGAATAGGAGTCCAGAATCGCCTGTTTGCCCTCGGTGG
>JAYUHG010000395.1:0-2905 GCA_043767195.1 Gammaproteobacteria bacterium
TAACGGCGGAAGATTGCATGGGCGCGTCCCGCAAACGCTCCAAAGCGTTGAACCGGGCGCCACAAAAACCGCAACACACCTGACCCGCCGCCGCGGATAAATGCCGGGCGCTGAGCCGGAACTGGCGCTGACAGGCGGGGCAATCAGTAAACATGGAATCAGGCGGCGGAAGGATCCGCGCGACGGATCCCCTGTACCAGCGCCCATTCATTACGAAACATCATGTCGCCCATGCTAAACCACGGATCGAAGGCCGCCAAACAATCCCCGGCCTGGGTCGAGAGCAGACCCGACAGCGCCAGTTCCGCTCCGGGACGAGTCAGGCGCGCAAAATGCGGCGCCAGTTCCAGCAGGGGATTCAACAAAATATTGGCGATCAGCGCGTCCGCCGGTCGCACGGGGAATTCGCCGGGAACCAGAACTCGCACCCGATCCTGCAAGCCATTGCGATCCGCGTTAACCCGGGTGGCCGTCAGCGCCTGGGGATCGGTATCCACCATCCACACTTCGCCAGCGCCAAGCAATGCGGCACTCAATCCGAGGATCCCGGACCCGCAACCATAATCAATTAATGTTTGCCCGCGCAGGTCCCGGGCCGCCAACCAGTCCAGACACAACGCCGTGGTGGCATGGGTGCCAGTGCCAAAAGCCAGGCCTGGATCCAGCGTCAGCACCCTTTTGCCCGGCGGCGGTGTGACCCAACTGGGGCAGATACATAGCTCTCCGCCAAACAGCAGTGGTTCCTGACCCGAACGCCCGCTCACAACCCAGTCCTGATCCGCCACCGGCGCAATGGCCACGGACGCGGCATGTACCGGACCCAAATGGTTACACAAACAGGCGATCAGAATGTCGCTATCCGCATCGGCGGGAAACAGAGATTGAACGCGGCTGCGCTGCCAATAATCCGGCGCTGAAGGATCGTCGCTATACAAGGGATGATCATCCCCCGCGCCAATACTCACCGATTCCGCACCCAGGCGCTGCAGAAACTCCATCAAGGATTCCACGTCAGCACGCACGCAATCCATGGAAATACTAAGCCAGGCCAATTTGATTAACTTCCATCAAGGCTGGAAACATCAGCTAGCCTGCAGAACACTTCATTTAACTTTTCACTTTGCACTTTTAACTCGCAGCGCAAGAAACCCATCGCTTTTCAGTGGTCCTCAACGCGGTACCAGCTTGTTCTGCAAGTAATGAATATCCGTGCCACCGGCGGCGAAGGCCGCGTCATGCAATATCTTCTGATGCAGCGGAATATTGGTCTTGATTCCGTCAATGACGATTTCCGCCAGCGCGGTCTTCATGCGCGCGATGGCGAACTGGCGCGTCTCGCCGTACGCAATCAGCTTGCCGATCATGGAGTCATAGTGGGGCGGCACGCGATAGCCGTCATAAATGTGTGTGTCCACGCGAATGCCGGGGCCGCCGGGATGATGGATATGCTCAATCAGGCCGGGACAGGGCATGAATGTTTCCGGATCCTCGGCATTGATGCGGCATTCAATGGCATGCCCGCGGCAACGAATGTCTTCCTGGCGATAGGACAGCGGATCGCCGTTGGCGATGTACAGTTGCTCCTTGACGATATCCACGCCGGTAACCATTTCCGTCACCGGATGTTCAACCTGGATGCGCGTGTTCATTTCTATGAAAAAAAACTCGCCGTCCTGGTACAGGAATTCCATGGTGCCGGCACTGCGATAACCAATGGCGGCGCAGGCTTCCACGCAACGTTCCCCGATCTTGCGCGTCAGCGCCGGATCAATGCCCGGGGCCGGGGCCTCTTCCAGCACCTTCTGGTGCCGGCGTTGCATGGAGCAATCACGTTCACCGAGATGAATTACATTACCGTGTTGATCAGCCAGAATCTGGATTTCCACATGGCGCGGATGCTCCAGGAATTTCTCCAGGTACACGGTATCGTCACTGAACGCCGCCAGTGCTTCCGCCCGTGTCAGTTGCACGGCATTGCGCAGCGATGCCTCGCTGTTCACCACGCGCATGCCGCGACCGCCGCCGCCGCCCGAAGCCTTGATGATCACCGGGTAACCAATGCGGCGGGCGATGCGCGCCATTTCTTCCGTGTCTTCCGGAAGCGGGCCGTCGGAGCCGGGCACACAGGCGATGCCGGCCTGCTGCATGGCGCTACGCGCGCGAATCTTGCTGCCCATGAGCCGGATGGTTTCGGATTTCGGGCCAATAAAAATAAAGCCGCTTTGTTCCACGCGCTCGGCGAAGTCCGCGTTCTCGGACAGAAAACCATAGCCAGGGTGAATGGCCACGGCATCGGTGACTTCCGCGGCACTGATTACCGCGGGAATATTCAGATAACTTTGCGCCGAGGCCGCCGGGCCGATACACACGGCCTCATCGGCCAGCAACACATGTTTTTGTTCGCGATCCTGTTCGGAAAACACCGCCACCGTGCGGATACCCAGCTCACGGCAACCACGCAGGATGCGCAGCGCAATCTCCCCGCGATTGGCAATCACTACTTTCTCTAACATGGGTACAACCGGGAACTGCGTTTTCGATTACTGCCTGCTGGTGACCTGACCACCGGCGTCAGGCTTCACGGATGACAAACAACGGCTGGCCGTATTCCACCGGGTCGCCATTTTCCACCATGATCTTGGCAATCACGCCGCCCACATCAGCCTCGATCTGATTCATGATCTTCATGGCTTCAATCACGCACAGCACATCGCCTTTGCGCACGGTCTTGCCCAGAGTCACAAATGCCGGTTTGCCGGCGGCGGCGGCCTCATAGAACAACCCGACCATGGGCGCGCGCACCACATGGCCATCCGCTTCACCCGCCACCGCGGGTGTGGCACTTGCCACGGCAGTGGGGGCGGAAACGGCGCCTGTCGCAGTGGGTGCCATGTAAGTGACAGCA
>JAYUHG010000396.1:0-6849 GCA_043767195.1 Gammaproteobacteria bacterium
ATGACGGCGACGGTCATGGCCTTGGGCCGCACGCGCAGCACGGCGCCTTCGATGATTGCGTTCTCGAGGTCGGCGCGCGTCCTGAGTGTGCCTGCCTGCAGACGCCGTTTCACGGCGTGATCGAGATATATCAGCATCACCACACCGAACTCCGCGGCCACGCCAGCCAGCGCAATAAACCCGACGCCGGAGGCAATGGAAAGATTGTGTCCCAGCAGGTAGATAAACCAAAAGCCGCCAATCAAAGCAAACGGCAGAGTAGCCATAATCAGAACCGCTGAACTGACCCTGCGAAAAGTCAGAAACAGCAGCACAAAGATGATCGCCACTGTGAATGGGACGACCAGCAGCAGTCGCTTCGAAGCGCGCTCCAGATATTCAAATTGCCCGGACCATGCCACGGAGTAACCAGGTGGCAGACGCACCTGCTCCAGCACCGCCTGCTGTGCCGCCGCGACATAGGAGCCCAGATCACGACCGCGTATGTCCACGTAGATCCAGCCGTTGGGCCGGGCATTCTCCGACTTGATCATCGGCGGACCATCCACGATTTCAATGGAGGCAACGCCGCCCAGGGTGATGGTCGCACCCAGGTCGGTAACAATCGGCAGATTGCGCAAATCGGTGATGGAGTCGCGCAGCTCGCGCGGATAGCGCACATTGATCGGGAATCGCTGCAAGCCCTCCACCGTCTCGCCTATATTTTCCCCGCCGATGGCCAGCGTCACGACACGCTGGATGTCCTCGATGCTCAGACCGTAGCGCGCCGCGGCGATGCGATCCGGTCGCACGTCTATATACCGCCCGCCGGATACCCGCTCCGAGAAGGCCGACACCGTTCCCGGAACCTGCCTGACCACCGCCTCAATTTCCACACCCAAGTTCTCGATCACTTTGAGATCCGGGCCGGCGATCTTGATGCCCACCGGGGACTTGATGCCGGTGGCGAGCATGTCAATGCGGTTGCGGATCGGCTGCACCCAGACATTGCCCATGCCGGGGATCTGCAGCGCCGCGTCCATTTCCTCGATGAGCTTCTCGGTTGTCAGTCCTGGACGCCATTCGGATTTGGGTTTCAATTGCACCGTCGTCTCCACCATTTCCAGCGGCGCCGGATCAGTCGCCGACTCGGCGCGACCAATCTTGCCGAACACGCGCTCCACTTCCGGGAAGCTTTTTATGATCCGGTCGGTCTGCTGCAGGATTTCCGCCGCCTTGCCTACGGACAGTCCCGGCAGCGCCGTGGGCATGTAGAGTAAATCCCCTTCATCCAGCGGTGGCATGAACTCGGTGCCGAGACGGCTCGCCGGCCAGGCGGTGGCCAGCAACAGGACCACCGACAGTCCCAAGGTCGCCCGGGGATGGCGTAGCACTGTATGGATCGCGGGCCGGTAGACCCCTATCAGCACCCGGCTCAGGGGGTTGGCTTGTTCATCCACGATCTTGCCGCGGATGAAGTACACCATCAGCACCGGGATCAGCGTTACCGACAGACCCGCTGCCGCCGCCATGGCATAGGTCTTGGTGTATGCCAGCGGCGCGAACAACCGGCCCTCCTGCGCCTGCAATGAAAATACCGGCAGGAAAGACAGCGTGATGATCAGCAGCGAGAAGAACAACGCCGGACCGACCTCGGTGGCGGCCTCCACCATCAGTTTAAGCCGGTCTGCGTGGTCCGGGTCGCGGCCGTCGTTGGCATGTCGCCATGCCTCCAGATGCTTGTGGGCGTTCTCGATCATCACCACCGCCGCGTCCACCATGGCGCCGATGGCGATGGCGATCCCGCCCAATGACATGATGTTGGCGTTGATGCCTTGTTCGCGCATCACGGCAAATGCGATCAGAATGCCGACGGGCAGCGTGATGATCGCCACCAACGCCGAGCGCAGGTGCAGCAGGAAGATGGCGCAGACCAGGGCGACAACAATGAATTCCTCCAGCAGCTTGTCGCGCAGATTGTCCACGGCGCGCTCGATCAGCAATGAGCGGTCGTAGGTCGGTATGATTTCCACACCTTCTGGAAGTCCCTGCTTCAGGGTCTCCAGCTTCGCTTTCACCGCCGCAATGGTTTCCAGCGCGTTCTTGCCGGAGCGCAGCACGATGACGCCACCCACGACCTCGCCTTCACCATCCAACTCCGCAATGCCGCGCCGGATTTCCGGACCGATCTGAATCCAGGCCACGTCTTTCAGCAGGATCGGCGTGCCGTTTGATCCCAGACCCACGGGGATGCGGTTGAAATCCTCCACGGATTTCAGGTACCCGCGCGCGCGGACCATGTATTCGGCCTCGCCCAGATCCAGCACCGAACCGCCGGCCTCGCTGTTGGCCGCCTGCACCGCCGCGACGATTCGATTCTGCGTGAGATTGAAGGCGCGCATGCGGTCTGGATCCAGCACAATCTGATATTGCTTGTTGAAACCGCCGATGGTGGCGACTTCCGCGACGTTTGGCACGGATTTCAATTCATAGCGCAGAAACCAGTCCTGCAAGGCGCGCAGTTCGGCGAGGTCGTGCCTGCCGCTCCTGTCCACCAGCGCGTATTCATAGATCCAGCCGACCCCGGTGGCGTCCGGGCCCATGCTGGCCGTGGCCGTCGGCGGCAGACTGCCCTGTACCTGGGACAGATATTCCAGCACGCGCGAGCGCGCCCAATAAAGGTCAGTGCCATCTTCGAACAGCACATACACATAGCTGTCGCCAAAGAACGAGTAACCGCGCACGGTTTTCGCATGGGGCACCGACAACATGGTGGTCGTCAGCGGATAGGTCACCTGATCCTCGACCACCTGCGGCGCCTGGCCCGGATACGTAGTCTTGATGATGACCTGGACGTCGGACAGATCCGGAATCGCATCGAGTGGTGTCGTGATCGTGGCGTAGACGCCCCATGCCGCCACAAGCAACGTCGCCATCAGCACCAGGAAGCGGTTGTGAACAGACCAGTGAATGAGGCGCGCGATCATGGGGCATCACGCGGATCCCGACTGCCCTCGTGTCCGCCATAGACCGCTGGCGCACCCTCGCCACCGAGCTGGCGCATGCGGCCCGCCGGTGGCTCGCCCTGCATGCGCGTCAGGGCGCCGCGCAGATTCGCCTCCGAGTCAATCAGAAATTGTCCGGAGACAACTACACTCTCGCCTTCATCAAGGCCGGAAAGGATCTCCGTCTGGCCTTCGCGGTCGTCGCCGACCGTAACCGTCGCCGGCCGGAACCTGCCTTGGCCGTCGGCCAAAATTATCACGCTGCGCTCACCGGTACGGATCACCGCTTCGGTCGGCACCACCAGGACGCCGTCGCGCGGGCTGCCGTACAACGTCACGTCCGCATACATACCCGGTTTGAACATCAGATCGGGATTATCCAGCACGATGCGCGCGCGCACGGTGCGCGTGTGCACTTCCAGACGCGGATAGATGTAGTCCACCTTGCCGGCGAAAACCTTGCCCGGTCGGGCTGTGAGCCGGACCTCAGCATTACCAGCCTCGACAATCCAGGCACCCTGCGCTTCCGGTATCTCCACGCTGATCCAGACACGCGAGAGATCGGCAATGCGCATCAACGGCATTCCTGGCGTGACCTGGCTGCCCTCGCGCACATTGAGCTCCAGGACCACGCCATCCGAGTGTGCCCGCACCGGCGTCACACGCTCGGCCTGCTGCGATTGAAATACCCTTTCGATCTGCGCTTCGGTCAGACCCAGCAAGGCGAGCCGCCGCTGCGCGGCCGATGCCAGCGCTGCATCACCGCTTTTGGCGGCAAGCACCAGTTCCTCCTGGGCGGCATAAATTTCCGGTGCATAGACGCCGGCGACAACCTGTCCGCGCCGCACCGAGTCCCCCACGGCGCGCAGGTTCAGACGCTCCACCCAGCCGGTGGCGCGTGACTCGATCGCGAAGATCCGGCGTTCATCCACCTCCACGGCACCCACCGCTTCCACGCGCCGGACGAATGTACTGCGTCCGGCCATTGCGGTGCGAATGCCCAGCCTCTGAACCATGCGTGGATCCATATCCACGCCGTTACCATCGGCCTGGTTCGCATACTTCGGCACCAGTTCCATATCCATGAATGGCGACTTGCCCGGCGTATCAAAGTGCTGGTCCGGTCGCATTGGGTCGTACCAGTAAAGTACTTTGCGTTCATCGGTGGCGACGGCGGCTCCGCCGTCTGACTTCTGTAACAGTTTCATGCCGCAGATCGGGCAATTACCGGACTCCGGCTGGCGCACCTGTGGATGCATCGGGCAGGTGTAGTAGACGTTGCCTTGTGAGGTGATCTGTTGCACCAATTGATGCGTGTGCAAGAGCGAAGTCCGCGCCAGCCACCAGCCGCCGCCGCCGGCAAACACAGCGATGAGAACAGCAATCAATGGGATGCGGAATCGGATCATGACTGGGACTCCTCTGGAATAACGTCCGAAAAATATTGGAGTTCCACCTGGTGACGCGCTGCATCGAACTCCAGTTCCAGTCGTTGCATGCGGATATCGAGCAAGCTACGGCGGGCATCCAGAATGCCAAGCAGCAACCCGCTGCCCGCGCCATAGGCCGCCAGGGCCGCATCCAGCCGCTGCTGTGCCTGGGGCAGAATCAGGTTGTCAAAGCGCGCAAGCCGCTTTTGCAGCCGCTGCCAGTCGGTGACGTTGAGCTGCACTGAGGCGCGGTGCTGGCGCAGTGTGTCCTCCCAGAGCAGCTCCGTGCGCGTTACCTCGGCGGCGCGCGCCGTTGCCACGCGGTCCTGCCGGTTGCGGGTAAAGAATGGCAACGCCGTCTCGAACTGCACCAACGCATAATCAGAAAATTCCGGACGATAGCCGTAACCAACCTGGATGCTCCAATCGGGTTTGTATTCCTCATGGGCCAGTTTCAACTCCGCGCTGGCGACATCCACGGCCCTGGCTTGTGCGGCGATTTGCGGGTGCTGCTCAAGCCGGTCAAGCAACCCGGTGATATCGGGCTCCGACCACGGGGGTAGCCCGGCGTGAATCGGCCGATCCGCGTCCACGCCGATCCAGCGTCGCAACTGATTACGCCCATGCCATTCCTGTTGTTGCAGGCCGGCGCGCTGGTCCTCGAGCAATTCAAGCGCGACGCGCGCTGCCAGGATGTCGGCCTGCGTGGCACGCCCCGCGCGGTAATTGATCTCCGCCAATTCAAGCTGCCGTTGTGCTTCGACGCCGGAGGCAAGAACCAGTTCCTGGGCCTGTAACGCCTTCCAGGCATCCAGCCAGGCAAGCCCGGTTTCGCGACGCACCATCCGCATCTGCTCTTCCAGTTCGGTATCCAGCCGGTCCGATTCCGCCCGCGCGCGCGCGCCACGCAGCTCCCGCTTCTTGCCGCCGGGAAAGTTTTGCTTCACAGCGAAGGTGAACTGGGTGTCGGTTTCCCGTCTCAGCGTGAAACGGTCAGGACCGGTAATAGTCAGATTGTTCAAGCCACCCACCAGCATCGGGTCGGGCAACTGCGCGGCGGCGATTGCCGACTCTTGTGAGCTACTGACTGCGCTGCGTTGGGCATCCAGCAGGGGCTGGGCGGCCACGGCCAGATCCGCGGCGTCGTACAGACTCAACGCCGCCGGATCGGCCTCTGCCGCCCGCGCGTTTTCTGCTGGAACCGCGTCCAGAATCAACGCCAGCGCAACTGCCGCCAGTAACGTGAATGGGATCCCTCCGGCCTGCCCTGCCGGACAGAGCCGAGGTGAATTGAATGAAACCACGCAGCCGCGTGAGCGGTTGCAAATGATATTCGCAAGCATGACGCACTCCTCCGTATAAAACCGCGATTTGCCGGGTCTTGATTGGAGGACGCGCTATTCCAGCCTGCTGCAGAACCTCTCGTGAATGGGGGGAGCGAAACCGACTGACGGCCTTAGTGCCGCCACATGGGTGCGCGATGGATAAAAAGGATGCGCCTCATGGTGACCCTGGATGGTAGAAGGCTGATCGGACACAGAAGGAGTGAGGAATACTTTCTGCCCCGCATCGCTGGTGGCCGCAATCATGGCACTGCAGTGGCAGTCCATGGGGCAGGGAGATTGGTCCGAGTTTGAACTTGCAGCGTCCATCGGCAGCGTCATGCAGTGCGCTGCCACATTGGCGGCATCCGTCACGGTCCCGGCAGCGCCGGTATTGGCCATGCACTGCTGGCACACAGCCGACAGCCACATGGCCATGAACATGGCCAACATGGACTGCGCGACGGTTCGCTGTCGTTTCCCTATGGATTGCAGAAGCATTGAAACCAGCACTCCTGTATAGCTGTTTTTACTATAGCCCCCCGGCCTGGAACAGGAAAGGCGTTTAATGCCATAGCCGCAGCAGTTGCCAGGCAGTCGTCACTTGTCAGCCAATCCCCGGAGGCAAACGCGGGCCGGTGAAAGGTTGCGACCGGTCGCCAGACTATTGTGACTTGCAGAATGCCGGACACTCCGGGGCCAAGCTGCGAGCCGCTGCCCACGCAAGTACGCGATGAGTCGTCATTGTGGTGCCGGCGCACGGCGGATGCGGCATTACAGGATCTGGATATAATTCACTCGCGCTATCCCGGCCGGATGCTGATACTGGTTGCCGGTCACCATTACAAAATGGACTACGACGTCATGATCGAAACTAATCTGAGCAACCAGGCCAGATTCACGGTCGGGTGCGCTGAGGTACCGGCGCGCGATGCGGCGCTGCCTTCCTCGCCAACTGACTCCCATGACCACTGATAAAAACATCCGCCTGGTGTTGTGCTGGCACATGCACCAGCCGGATTATCGCGACCATGTCCAGGATCAAATCCAGTTCCCATGGACCTATCTGCATGCGATCAAGGACTACACGGATATGGCCGCGCACCTGGAGGC
>JAYUHG010000397.1:0-6815 GCA_043767195.1 Gammaproteobacteria bacterium
CAAGTCAGGCATTGGCAGCCAGCGCCATGAGACTCCCGATTTCAGCCTCGGTCAGATAACAGCCGGGGTCTTCCGCCCATGGGTCGCCGGTAAGTTGCAACGCCCGTACCCGAGTATTGCCGCCGCAGATATCAAAGTGCGCGCATCGGCCACAACGACCGGAAATCACGCGCGGGGAGCGTTTCAAGCCCGTCATGATCGGATCGGATTGGTCCATCCATATCTCTGAGAACGGTCGCTCACGCACATTGCCGAGGCTGTAGTGCCACCAGAACGTGTCCGGATGCACATGACCCAGATTGTCTATGTTCGCCACATTGACACCGGAACTGTTACCACCCCATTGCGCGAGTTTCGCGCGCAGATGCGGTGCATATTCAGGAAACCTGCGCTCCACCCACTGCAACAGATAGACACCATCGGCATCGTTATTACCGGTAACGTATTCCCGATTCACGCCTTCCCGGCAATCGCGCAGGCAGTTTTCAAACAGCAGGTCCATGGCGGCCCGCGTCATTTGGTGTGTAGCGTCGTCCTTGCGATTGCGATTGCCGCGCCCGGCATAATTCAGGTGTGACAGGTAGAACTTCATGCTGCCTTCTGCGCGCATCAGCTCCAGAAAATCTGGCAACTCCGCCGCATTGTCCGTGGTCAGCGTAAAACGCATTCCCACCTTGAGGCCTTGATCGCGGCACAGCCGCAGCGCGCGCAGTGAGGCGTCAAAAGCGCCTGGCTGGCGTCGGAACCGGTCATGGGTCGAGCGCAGACCGTCCAGGCTGATACCCACATAGTTATAACACTGCGCGGCTATCTGTTTGATGTTGGCGCTATTGATGAGCGTCCCGTTGCTGGACAGCCCAACATAGAAACCCAACGCCTTGGCACGGGCTGAAATGGCGAAGATATCCGGATGCAACAGCGGTTCACCACCGGAAAGAATCAGAACTGGAACATGGAAGGCGCGCAGATCGTCCATGACCCGATAAATTTCAGCCGTGGTCAGTTCCCCGGGGAAATCATGATCGGCGGAAATGGAATAACAGTGCTTGCACGCCAGATTGCAACGCCGGATCAGATTCCAGATCACCACCGGCCCGGTCGGTTTGTGCGCTGGCCCGAGGGGTGTCGGGTCCAGCACCTCGCGCATATATTGAGTGATTCGGAACATGGAGATTGTTACCCGCCTGCTGCAAGCGCCGACGACAGTCGCAAACCGGTCTTTTTCAATATGCGCGTACTGTAGAGCACAGTATGGCCGCGATTGGCGGCACCCAGCAGGGCGGCTATCCGGCCCACCTTCGCGTCGGTTTCCGCCCGATCACGTCCATGCACCATGGCGAACAGATTGTAGGGCCAGTCCGTCAAATGTCGCGGACGCCGGTAGCAGTGGCTGACAAATGGCAAGCCGCCGACTTTCTCACCCAGCACGTCCACATGTTCATCCGCCACGTCCCAGACGCTCATGCCGTTGGCGCGATAACCGAGTGCGTAGTGATTCGGCACCGCACCGACACGGCGAATGACACCCTGATCCTGCATACGCTGCATGCGGCGCATGACCTCATCCACATCCAGGGCCAGTTGTTGCGCCAGCGCATGATACGGCTGTACCGATAGCGGCAGCCCCGCCTGGGTGGCGGCGATAATGCGCTCATCGTCATAATCCAGTGTGCCGGTCATTTCATATCCTTCACGCCGCAAACCTCGCGCCGACGAAATATTCCCGTTCCTTGGGAAAACGACGCACTAGTATGCCGGCGGAATGTTCAATATTCCGCAACACCTGCTCACTCAGTTGCTGT
Source organism: Gammaproteobacteria bacterium (assembly GCA_043767195.1). Lineage (GTDB taxonomy): Bacteria > Pseudomonadota > Gammaproteobacteria > Eutrophobiales > Eutrophobiaceae > 2-02-FULL-61-13. The sequence goes on from JAYUHG010000397.1 coordinate 1,803, forward strand.
GACACAGTCGCTATTACAAACCAGAGATTGAAGCGGTGCTCACGTTGGTAGTTATGAGCAACCTCGGGGCAGGCATTGAGGAGGCTCACGACCCGATCCAGTTCCGCCTCCGGCACCGCCATGGCGGCAAGCACATAACTCCCGCCGAAAGCCTCCACATTGAACAAGGGGCCGAACCGGCTCAGAACTCCCTGTTGCAGCAGGCGCTCCAGACGCGCCACGACCTCCTGCTCACTCAGCCCGGCCCGCTGCGCGGCCAGCGCGAACGGCCGAGCGCAGATGGGCATGCCCTCCTGCAGCATATCCACCAGCAGGCGATCTATGTCATCCATGGGCAGCGTGTGCCGAGGCAAAGTGCGGGGCCGTGGTCCGTGGTACCAGCGGATAATGCGCGCCACATTGTTTGAAGCGGCGTTTGCTGAACAGCACCGCGTGTTGGCAATCTTGCAGATCGCAGCTTTCCTTCAGCGCTTCGATCTGCCCTAACACCTCCTCGCGCCGGCGCCCATGGATCATGCAAAACAGGTTGTACGGCCAGTCCGGCAGGCGTCGCGGTCGCCGGTAACAGAGGGTCACCGCCGGATTGCGCAGTATTCGCGCGGCCACCTCGCGCACATTCTCGTCCGGTATATCCCAGACCGTCATGGCGTTGGCACGGTAACCCAGCTCGTGATGACGCACGACGATACCCATGCGCTTAATGATGCCGCTGTTCAGCAAATTCCGTAGCCGCGCCACCACCTCCGCCTCCTCCATTCCGATCCCGTCGCCGATGGCCGCGAAGGGACGATGCTCCAATGGCAGTCCATGCTGGACCGCGTCCAGGAGTCTACGATCCGGGGCGCTCAGGTCCATGTCAGCGCAAACCCTAGATCCACATGGAACGACTCCAGCATGGGCAGATGCAGAATGCGGTAACCGGTGCGCGCCTCGATCCGCGCCAGCACCTCCTCCACCTGAGTGCTATCGCGCCCGGTGACCACAAACCATAGGTTGAGCCGATGCTCACGCTCGTAGTTATGGTTCACTTCGGGGAAGGAATTGATCATTTCCGCCACGCTTTCCAGTTCCGCCACCGGCACTGACATCGCCGCCAGCAGACTTGCCCCAATGCGATTTGGCGCCAGCACCGGACCGACGCGGCTGACCACACCATCGGCCTGCAAACTTGCCAGCCGCGCCAACACCTCCTGCTCTTCCACACCCAGGGTCGCGGCCATATCGGCGAAGGGCGTCGGCGTCAGCGGCAGGGCGCGCTGAAATTCATCCAGCAACCGTCGCTCCAGAGACGCTGGCGCGGGGGTATTCATTGCTGGCTCCTGCGTACCCATGGGATGCCCTTCACATACCGATTCGATTCGCGCGCGCGGCAAAGAAAATGCCGCTCGGCTGATCCACCGCCAGTTGCGCCACCGGCATGAAGCTGCCGGTGTCAAACACCACCACGCGGTTGTCGTCGCGGGCGGAGATCCAGACCTCCTCGCCGCGCGGTGTGAACTCCATATGCAGCACGGCGCGGCCCGGCGTGAGTCGCTGGACCACCTGCAAACTTGCCACATCAATCACCTGCACCACGCCGTTGTCCGGCAGCGCAAAGTTGACCCACACCTGGCGGCCATCGGGCCGGGCCATGGCGAATACCGGTTGACCCTGCACCGGGATGCGGGCGACTTCGTTCCAACTGCGCCGATCCACCGCCAGCACATAGTGATGCCCCACCGCCGGCACGAACAGGTAATCACCGGCGGCGGCCCAGCCTTCCAGATGCGGCATCTTGTACACCGGCAGGGGTTCTTCGCCCCGACCGTATCCCGCCACAATACGGCGCGCGCCCTGTTCCGGCGCCCACAAGTCCAGCAACGCCAGACCGTCTTCGCCGAATAACCCGGCGATGTAGTAGCGAGTCTCCGGGGTAATGAGTCCATCGTAGGGTTCACGACCGATATTGGGTACGCGCTGGATGGCAGGTGATTTTTCATTGTGCAGATCAGCGATCCATATCTCCCCGGCGTCAAACAAACTGAATATGAAGCGCCGGTCCGGGGCATCCACCAGTCCCACCACACGGGAACGTTTTTCCCCATCGCCGTAGACCGCGGGAATATCCGCCACCGGGGCCAATGTGCGGCTGTCGAAAATGCGCACGCCTCCCGGCTCGTAATTGGACACCGCCACCAGCCGCCCATCCTGGGAAATGGCGCCACCGATGCTGTTGCCCGCCTGGATGGTGCGGGCGGCGACGGTGCCGGTGAGCAGGTCCAGTTTCGACAGACCGCCGTCGCGCCCGAACAAGTAGGCATAGCGGCCATCCCGGGAGAACACCGCCGAGGCGTGCGACAGGTCGCCAAGTCCTTCGAATCTTCCCAACGCCGTGTGTGTCGTGGTCTCCACCAGCACGGCACTGCCCGCGGCCCGTTCGATGATAATGCCCAGATCGCCAGTACCACGCGGCTCGGCACTGGCGGACGCGGCCAGAACCAGGCCGGCCACCAAACCAATGCTATTTGCCAGACCGCGCAGGCAACTCATGCTCGTCCCCCGTAAGCAGGATCTCCACCAGCGCATCAATATCCGCATCGCTCAATTGTCCCCGCCACTGCGGCATGGCCGTGCCCGACCGGCCATCGCGGATCACCAACCGCAATTCCTCCGCGCTGCGTCCGGTAAGGGCGACCGGCGTCAACGCCGGCCCCAAACCCCCTTGCAGAGTCATGCCATGACACGCCCCGCAGTCATTGCGCAGGAAGTTCCGCATTTCCACCGCGCGCTCCCCCCCGGCGGCAACACCCGACGACATGAGTACCGCGGCAATCAGACGCATAAAGGGCGGCCTGCTCTGCACCCGGACTTCACCCCCGCACCCGGCAGTCATGCTCACATCCGCGCGTCAGTAAATATCGTGCTGGGTGTTATAGACGTTGAACTTGCCCGTGGGTGTAATCAGGCGATCATCCTTGATGACGTTCTTCAGTTTCCGGGTCTTGTCATCCACCACCACAATGGCGGATTTCTGATCCTTGCCATTCCAGACCGAGAACCACACTTCGTCGCCGGCCTTGTTGTATTCCGGCTGTACCACGCGCTTGGGACCTTCCCCCACATCCGCCCACTCGGCGATGGGCAGCACCACATGACCCTGGTCCAAATGGTCCAGATCAAACACCGCGACGCTCTGACTGATCTTGGCGTCGGGATTCAGCGCCGTGTCCACCCACAGATTGCGCGAGTGCGGATGGGTCTTGATGAACAGCGAACCGCCGCCCTGGCCCTTCAGGGACCGTACCACCTTCCAGGCGGAATCTGCATGCTGGCCCGGGTCCGTACCTATGACCGCAATGCTGTCATCACCGAGTCCGCTGGTGGCCCACACCGGTCCGAAATTGACGTCAGTGAAATTAGCACCCCGGCCCGGATGCGGGATCTTGCCCACATCTATCAACCGCACCAGCTTGCCTTCCTTCGAATCCACCACGGCAATCTTGTCTGATTTGTTGGCGGCGGTGAGGAAGTAGCGCTTGGTGGAATCCCAGCCGCCGTCATGGAGAAAGCGCGCGGCGCCGATCTCCGTGGTCTGGAGATTATTTATGTCCTGATAGTTGACCAGCATGATCTTGCCGGTCTCCTTGATGTTGACGATGAACTCCGGGCGCTGGTGCGAGGCAACAATGGCCGCCACGCGCGGCTCCGGGTGATACTCCTGGGTATCCACGGTCATGCCACGGGTGGAGACAATCTTCAGCGGTTCCAGGGAATCACCGTCCATGATCACGTACTGCGGTGGCCAGTAAGTGCCGGCAATGGCGTACTTGTCCTCAAAGCCCTCGAACTTGGAGGTCTCCACCGAGCGCGCCTCCAGACCAACCTTGATCTCGGCCACCGTGTCCGGTTTTGCCATCCACAGATCGATAAGATTTATCCTGGCATCGCGCCCGATGACAAACAGGTAGCGCCCGGATGATGACATGCGCGAGATGTGTACGGCGTAGCCGGTCTTGACGATATTGACAATCTGCTTGGTGTCGCCGTCAATGAGGGCCACCTGGCCGCTGTCGCGCAGGGTTACGGAGAACAGGTTTTCCAGATTTAGCTTGTTGGCAGGTTGCTTCGGTCTTTTTTCCGGCGGCACCAACACCTTCCAGGAGTTCTTCATCTCCGCCATGCCCCATTCCGGTGGTGTCGGCGGCTCATGCTGGATATAGCGCGCCATGAGGTCCACTTCCGCTGTGGTCAATTCCCCCGATGAGCCCCAGTTCGGCATGCCCGCGGGAGAACCGAAATTGATGAATACCTTGAGATACTCGCTGCCTTTGGGCTGGGTAATGTCCGGTGTCAGCGGCTTGCCCGTAGCGCCCTTGCGTAGTACACCGTGGCACCCGGCGCAGCGTTCAAAAAATATTTTCTTGCCGTGTTCAAATTCCTCCACGGTCATGGGTGGCGCCCCGGGAGTCATGACCGTCTTGGCGGATTCGATGGGCGACGGCGCGCCTTGGTAGGCCATCTCGGCCTTACCGACGCCTTTCTTTTCCACAGGTTCTGCAGCCTGAATTGTTCGCGCCGGGCCAAGAAACGTGCCGGCGAACACCGCCATGAGCGCGGCGTGACGCATGATCTGGCTAAACATAATCCCCTCCATTGCGAAAACGGGCGTTCCCGTGTTAGCAGACTAGAGGGGCGCTCCTCGGGACACTTTGATCCGGGTCAAAGGTTTAGTGTTCGCGCTGGCGGACACATTCGACGTCAACTCAGGCGAGGCGGGTGTTGGCGCTGACCTTGCCCAGGAAACCGAAATCCACCTCAATCACATCACCGGGTTCGACGACCAGGGGGACAATGAACGAGCCGGAGATGATGCGATCACACGCTTCCAAACGCTTGCCATAGCGGGCCAAGGTACGCGCCACCAGCAGGATCAGCGCCGGCAGATCCGCGGGGATCATGGCCGGCTCCGGCGTACGTACGCATTTGGTATTGCGCCGGCCCACGGGCCACAGACTTGCGCCTGATGCGAGGATT
>JAYUHG010000398.1:0-2885 GCA_043767195.1 Gammaproteobacteria bacterium
TGCTGGCGCTGACCTTGAACCGCTGGCTTGGACAGCACCACCCGGTGCTTTACGTGAGTCCTGCCCTTTGCAACCGCAAGGCCGAATACACCAGCAGCATGTTTCGCGTGAACACCCATGGCAATTGGGCACCCTGGATATCATTTGGCCTGAATAGCGCCATCGCTCAGGCGCGGGACGCGCGGCTCAGGCTCGAACAGGTCGCGGCGTGGAAGCAGCGCTGTTTGGCGGGTTTGAACGGCGCGTCAAGGGATCAGGCTGCTCGCCTGCTGGATGGATTGGTGGCCCAGCCCTGCGTAAATCCACGCACATGCGCGGCCTGGTTTTCCGGCGATGCGGACGCGGCATCCGCGGCATTAAAGCTGATGCAACGCGCGGGTGTAATCGCGCCGATCAATGCCGGCGGGCGCGCCGCCCATTTCCTGGCACCGGCATTGGTTGCCATGCTGCTTGAACCGTTACGCGTCACCCCGGCGTGACATCCCGGCGAAAGCCGGGATCCAGGGGATGATCGGCGAACCACTGGGTCCCGGCTTTCGCCGGGACGACGGCTAGGGTAACAGCTTTTGCCGGGATTACGGCCAGGCCGGCAATTCGACAAGTCCAGCGCCCCTGATTACACTGCCAGGAGTTCAGATTCGATTCCATTTCATCCTCTCTTCCGAATCTTAATAACCACATATTAAGGAGTGTTACGTGGCGCGTATTCTTTTTGTCTGGGAATTGGGGTTGGGTTTTGGCCATCTGTCACCGTATATCGGCGTGGTCCGTGCGTTGCGCAAGCAGAAGCACGAAGTCATATTCGCGGCGCGCGATGTGGAGAACGCGGATCGGGTTTTTGCCCGGGACGGCGTGCCGATCCTGCAGGCGCCTCTGTCCGTGCATCGTGTCACCAATCCCTATCGCATCACTTTCAATTACGCCCAATTGATGCACAACACGGGGTTTGCCGATCTCCAGGATCTGTTCGGCCGGGTCAAGGCCTGGCAGCACATTTTCCAATACGTCCGCCCCGATGTGATGGTGTTCGATCACAGCCCCACCGGGTTGCTTGCTTCGCGCATGGTCAAGGTGAAACGCATCATCGGTGGCTCTGGTTTTCTCATTCCGCCGGCGGAGACGCCGTTGCCGTTGATGCGTTACTGGAACAACAGCGATGCGGAGAAGATAAAAAAATCCGAACAGATGGTGCTCAATACATCGAACAAGGTTCTCCAGGCGCTGAAGTTGCCGCCCATGAAAAATCTTGCGGAAATGTTTCAGTCCGACGCCGAATGGCTCATGTCATTCCCGGAAATGGATCATTATCCGGAGCGGAAGTCCGGCAATTATGTCGGCATGTTTTCGCCGCCGGAGTATGGCGAGGACCCGGTCTGGCCGGCGGGCAAGGGCAAAAAGATTTTCGCCTATCTGTATAACTACAAAACCTTGCCGGCATTGCTCAAACTCCTGAATCGCACCGGCAGCCGGGTTCTGATCCATGGGCCGCAGATCCCCGTGCCGGTGCGGAAAAAATTCAGCAGCCCGACCGTGCGTTTTTCCGACAAGCCGCTGAATGTCCAGCGCCTGGGACCGGAGTGTGATTTGGTCATTACCAACGGCACCTTCGGCACCACCGCGGCCTTCATGATGGCGGGCAAGCCGGCACTCATGATTCCCACCAATCTGGAACGCATGATGGTGGCGCGCCGGGTAGTAGGTATGGGAGCCGGTCTGGCCGCGCCCGCCAACAAGCCGGAAATGTTGGGGCCGCGCCTGAAGGCCCTGTTCCAGAACGACAAGTACCGCAAAGCGGCCGAGGCGTTCGCAGCCAAATACAAGGGCGAAAGTATGGCCACGCAGACCGAAAAAATGGTCGCGACGCTGGAAAAATTGTTGCCGCCGCCGCCCGGTTGATGCGCTCGTTTCCTCGCGCTGGCCACACCTTCGTCACCCCGGCGTGTCATCCCGGCGCAATTCGTCACCCCGGCGAAAGCCGGGGTCCAGAGAATCTTCATGTATCCACTGGATACCGGCTTGCGCCGGTATGACAATGGGCGCCGGTATGACAATGGGCGCCGGTATGACAATGGGCGCTGCTATGACAATGATCCCTGCTAAGACGAATTGCCACCCAAGTTAGCGTTACCCATGACCACTTTCTACGTAGGCGGCAGCCAGCGATCCGGCACCACGCTGTTGCAGACCATCCTGTGCCAGGACGGTTCCACCAATCCACTCATCCATGAAGCCAAGTATTTCCGTCACCTGCTGGCGGCATATCGTTTCGGCAAACGCGCCTTCACGGGCGAAACCTGCGACTACTTTCGCGATCTGGAAGATTACCGCGCCTTCAATGCGCATCTGATGTCGGAAGCGTTGACAAAATTCTCACAAATGTTCCCCGAGGCCCGGCACCTGGTTTTGCGTGAACCCCATCTGACGATATTTTTCCCGGTACTGCATGAACTGCTGCCGGATTCGCGCTTTCTGTTGATCGTCCGGGATCCGCGTGACGTGGTGGCGTCCATGCTACGCGTGGGCGAAAAACTTGCCGGCCAGGGTCAGCAGGAAGATGGCATGGCGCGGCTGTTCAATTCGCGCAACATGCCGGCCATTGCCGCCCACTATCTTTCCTTCTACGGTCCGGCGTTGTCCTATAACGATCCCGATTACCGTCGCGCGTTGTTGGTATTGCGCTATGAGGACCTGGTGCAGTCCCCGCGGGAATACGTCGAGAAATTGCGGACATTTACCGGCCTGCCGCTGGCCAAGGTGGACTTCAGCAGCGATCCGGACCCGGGCCGGGTGAATTATCAATCCGAAACCGATTATCAGAGCGCCTGGAACACGAAGCTGTATGGCAAAAAGATCTCATTCTCCAGTGTCGGTGGCTACAAGGAGGT
>JAYUHG010000399.1:0-6782 GCA_043767195.1 Gammaproteobacteria bacterium
CGCCTGATCAAACCGTCCGATGCCGGAAACAATGGCGGGGTCATCGGCAAAGCAGCGATCACCATGCAGTTCTTCAAACTCCGTAAACAGGCGCGCGATATAGTCCAGTGTATAGGGGCGTTGCGGATGGCGCGCGATCTGGGCGATCTGCCAGGAACTGAGGGACATGAAAATCGCCTGGGTCAATTCCCGGGTGCGCTGTTCCAGCCGCTCCACCTCGGCGCTGACACTGGCATCGGCGTCATCGCCCAGATAGCGCAACTCTTCAATCCTGGCCTCCACTTCGGCCAGGGGTTGCTCAAATTCAAGATAAGTACGCGTCACAACCATCAGCATCCTTTTGAAAAAATCTCAGCCCGCCGCATCGCGACCATGCTGCACGCGAACATTACCGGCCCCCAGCATAACGCTGAGAGCATCCAGCAAGCGGTCCGTCAATGTCACCTGCCACTTGCTGCCCAGCTCCAATATCGCGGTGGCGGAGTGGTTATTGTATTCGATTACCACCGGCGCCGGGCCGGGACGATGGGGCGCCAGGACCTGCTGTAACTCGGCGATCAGACCATTCGCCGACAGTTCCTTTCCCACGCGCAATTCAAGCCGCGCATCCCGCGCGCGCTTCTGATCCAGGGTATAGATTTTGTCCGCGTTCAAGGTGAATCCCGACTGATAGTACTCATCCTCCACCACCTTGCCCTCAATGATCACCAATTGATCTTCGATGATGCTGTTATAGAAAAGCTGATATTGTTTTTCATACAGCCGCACATGAGCGCGGGCGGTGCGGTCATCAATCAGAAAATCCGCCATCTTGCCGCTTCTGCCGGTGCGTACGCGCAATGCCTCGATATATCCGGCCACCGTCACCGATGTCTTGCCGGGGCGCAGATCACCTAATGGCCGGGAAATGATCCCTTTCAACTCGGCTTCGTAACGCTGGATCGGATGCCCCTTGAGATAAAATCCCAGCGTCTCTTTTTCCGCGTCCAGACGTTGCTTGTCAGTCCACGGGTCGGCCTGTACAAAGCGCAGATCGGCACCGGCGTCATTGCCCGGCGCCGGCGCGGCAGCCAATTGCAGTCCAAACATGTCATTCTGACCGGTATCATTGTTGGCCACGTGCTGTCCGGCCAGGCGCAGCGCCTTGTCCAGTGTTGCCATCAATGCGCTCCGCCCCGGCCCCAATCCATCCGCCGCGCCGCAGCGGATCATTGCCTCCAGCACCCGCTTGTTGGCGCGCCGCGAATCCACGCGCCGCACCAGATCAAACAGATCTGAGTACGGACCGCCACGGGTACGTTCTGAAACAATGCTCTCAATGGCGGAAGTCCCCACTCCTTTAATCGCGCCCAGGCCGTAGCGGATTGTGCGCGCATCCACGACGACAAAATTACGCATACTGTCATTGATGCTGGGCGGCAGCAGTTCCAACCCCATGCGCCCCGCTTCATGGCGCAGGGTGACAATCTTGTCCGTGTTATCCATGTCCGCGGACAGTACTCCGGCCATGAACGGCGCCGGATAATGGGCCTTGAGCCACGCGGTCTGATAGGCCAGCAATGCGTAGGCCGCGGAATGGGACTTGTTAAACCCATAACCAGCGAATTTTTCCATGAGGTCGAAAATGTGCGTAGCCAGCGCCTCAGGCACTTCCCGCGCCCGGGCGCCGCTGGTGAAAATGGAGCGTTGCTTGGCCATCTCCTCCGGCTTTTTCTTGCCCATGGCGCGCCGCAACAGATCAGCGGCACCCAGGGTATAGCCCGCCAATACCTGGGCAATCTGCATTACCTGTTCCTGGTACAGGATGACGCCATAGGTGGGCGCGAGGACGCCGCGCAACGCCTGATGGAAATATTCCACCCGCGCCTTGCCATGCTTTCGATCCACGAAGTCATCCACCATGCCCGATTGCAATGGCCCGGGCCGGAACAGCGCCACCAGCGCCACCAGGTCATCGAAACTGTCTGGCTTCAAACGCCGGATCAGTTTGCGCATGCCGTCGGATTCCAGTTGGAACACCGCCGTGGTCTCCATGCGCTGAATCAACTGGTAGGTGGGGACGTCATCCAGCGGGATGGCGCGAATATCTATTCCCGGCAGCCCCTGAGCGGCGCGCAACGGTGCCGCATCCCGCACCGCCCAATCAATAATGGTCAGTGTGCGCAGACCGAGGAAATCAAACTTCACCAGGCCTACCGCCTCCGCATCGCCCATGTCGAACTGGGTGGCCACCTGTCCACCCGGTTCGCAGTACAGCGGCATGAACTCCTCCAGCGGACGCGGCGCAATAACAATGCCACCGGCGTGACGCCCGGCATTGCGCGCCAGGCCCTCCAGTTTCAGGGCCAGATCAATCAGGATCCGGACTTCCTCTTCATTCTTGTAGCGCTCCGCCAGCGCCGGTTCCTCTGCAAGCGCCCGATCTAATGTCATGTTGGGGTCAAAGGGGATCAGCTTGGCCACTTTGTCCACGAAACCATAGAGATGACCCAACACCCGACCCACATCGCGCACCACGGCCTTGGCCGCCATAGTGCCGTAGGTGATGATATTGGACACCCGGTCGCGACCGTACTTGGCGATAACGTACTCAATCACTTCATCGCGCCGGTCCATGCAGAAGTCCACGTCGAAGTCCGGTAGAGAAATGCGCTCGGGATTCAGAAACCGTTCAAACAGCAGGTCATAACGGATCGGATCCAATTCGGTCACATCCAGGGCGTAGGCCACCAGAGAGCCGGCGCCGGAGCCACGGCCCGGCCCGACGGGAATGTTGCGTTGCTTGGCCCAACGAATGAAATCCGCGACGATGAGGAAGTAACCGGAAAACCCCATGCCCGTCACCACACCCAACTCGCTCTCCAGCCGTTGTTCATAAAGCGACCGGTCCTCCGCCTTCAGTCCAGCCGCTGGAGTGACGAACAAGCGCTCCAGTCCGCGCTTCGCCTCGTGACGCAACCAGGAACTCTGATCCTCGCCGACAGGGACAGGGTAATCAGGCAGATGGGACAGACCCAGGGTCATTTCCAAAGTGCAGCGCTGCGCAATCAAAATGCTGTTCTCCAGCGCCTCGGGGATGTCGTGGAACAGTTCCTCCATTTGTTGCGGCGTCTTCAGATATTGCTCGGCGCTGTAGTCCCGGGGACGCCGCGGATCGTTCAGCACACGACCCTGTTGAATACAGACACGCGCCTCGTGGGCCTCAAATTCGCCGGCATGGAGAAACCGCACGTCATTGCTGGCCACCACCGGCGCCGACAGCGACTGCGCCAACGCCAGCGCGCCGTCAATATGCAATTCTTCCTGAGCGCGCCCGGTGCGGTGCAGTTCCAGGTAATAACGATCCGGAAACAATGTCAGCCACTCCACCAGACGCGATTCTGCCAGCGCCTGATTCCCGGCGATCAGCGCCTGACCCACATCACCTTCGCTGGCCGCGGAAAGCGCGATTAATCCGTCTGTGTGACCGCTGAGCCAGGCCCGTTGCACCATGGGCACACCACGCCCCTGCCCTTCTATATAACTGCGCGTTACCAAACGCGCCAAATTGCGGTAACCGGCCTGATCGCGGCACAGCAGCACCAGAGTGCTGCCGGGCGCGCTGCTATCGTCGCCGGCAACAATGATTTCCGCGCCGGCCACGGGCTTGATACCGCGCCCATTGGCCTGCTGATACAACTTCACCAAAGCGAACATGTTGCAACGATCCGTAATCGCCACCGCCGGCATGCCCGTGGCAGCAACGCTTTCCGCCAGGGCGTCAATGCGCACCAGCCCGTCCACCAGGGAATATTCGCTATGCACACGCAAATGAACGAACTTAGCCAGCATCGGATCCATCCTGTACTTCGCTCCGTTGCAATTGCCGCCGCACCGGCGCAAACGAACGCCGGTGAATGGGACAGACTCCCAAGCGCGCCAGCGCCGCCAAATGGGCGGCGGTGGGATAACCTTTGTGACGCGCGAACCCATATCCCGGGTACTCCACTTCCATGCGTTCCATTTCCTCATCCCGGTCCACCTTGGCCAGGATCGAGGCGGCGCCGATGGCCGCCACAGTGGCATCACCGCGCACCACGGCGCGCACCTCGCAGTCCATACGCGGACAGATGGATCCATCCACCAGCACAAGCTGTGGAGAAATTTTAAGGGACTTCACGGCAAGGACCATGGCGGACAGACTGGCGTTCAGAATGTTAATGCGATCAATCTCCAGATTGTCCACGCGTGCCACGGCCCAGGCAAGGGCATGGGTCCTGATTGCCACGGCCAGGCGTTGCCGGGCGCGGGCCGAAAGCTGCTTTGAATCCGCAATCCCATTTATCTCCCAGGCCGGATCCAGGATCACGGCAGCGGCATAAACCGGCCCGGCCAGGGGACCGCGCCCCGCCTCATCCACGCCGGCCACATGTTGCGTCCCGCTCGTCGTCAACATATCCAGTTGCATCACTGGCCCCGCGCCGTGGCCAGTATCGCCGCGGCCGCCCGCGCACTGGCGCCGCAACGAAGTTGCTCATGTTGTTGTGTGAATAGTCGCCGCAGTTCGCCGCAAGCGCGCATGTCGTTTATCCAGCGCAAAACTTCCGCGCCGAGGCGCTCCGGTCGGCACTGATCCTGAAGTAATTCCGGCACCACCTCCGCGCCACAAAGCAGATTGGGAAGCGCCACATGCTTAATGCTCACCAATCGCCGAAGAATCTGATAACTCAGGGTATGCATGCGATAGGTCACCACCATCGGGCACTTGAATAACATCGCTTCCAGGGTCACGGTTCCCGACGCCACCAACGCCACGTCGGCCGCTGCCAGCGCATCATGGGTGCGATTGTTGTGCATCTGAATCGGGAGCCGATTCAGGCCCAGGCGTTGCAGGTCAGCGCGTAACAAATCCAGACCTGTCTCATCCTTCAGGCTGACGACAAATCTGGCCTCCGGGCAACGCTGGGCGATCCAGTCCGCGGTCTGCAGGAAAATACTCCCGTGCTGCGCAAGTTCCGCACGCCGGCTACCCGGCAACAGGGCCACAACAATGTCTTTCGTATCCAGACCGAACCGCTGCCGCGCCCCATCCCGATCCGGCGTCAGTGCAATGGCATCAGCCAGCGGATGTCCGACACAGGTACAGGGAATGCCGGCGGCGTCATAGAACGATTGCTCGAACGGGAATAACACCAGCACCCGATCAACGGCCTGGGCGATTTTGCGCAGGCGATTGCGCCGCCAGGCCCAGACGCTCGGCCCAACATATTGCACGGTTCGAATACCACTGCGGCGTAAGCGTAATTCCAGGTCCAGATTGAAATCCGGCGCGTCAATGCCCACGAACACTTGTGGGCGCTGCGTCAGAAAATGCCGCGCCAGAGTCGAGCGCAGTGCCAGCAATCTGGGCAGGTGCGTAATCACCTCTATCAAACCCATGACCGCCATGGCATCCATGGGCGCAATGGCCTGGCCGCCCGCGGCCACGAATTCCGGGCCACCCAGGCCGGACACTCTGGCATCGGGTTCGAGGGCGTGGAGAGCGCGCAGCAACGCGCCGGCGAGTTGATCCGCGGAGGGTTCGCCCGCTACCAGTCCAATGGTTGTCATCGGGAATTACCGGGATGGGCCGGGCGCCGTCGCGTTGACGTTCTGCCGCGCCGTACCCGCGCTTCAGCGCGCGATGCCGCGTTCGGAGCTGGAAATAAATTCCACCAGACGCGCCACATGTTCCGATTGCCCGGACAGTTCGCGCAGGCGTTGCACGGCTTCCTGCAACAACAGCCCTTCGCGGTACAGGATACGGTACGCCCGGCGCAGTGCTTCCACTTCCTCCGCGGCGAAACCATGGCGCCGCAGACCCTCGCGATTTAATCCGTTTGGGCGCGCCGTATTGCCGGACACCAGCACATACGGCGGGATGTCTTTGACGATGACCGAGGAGATGGCTGAGAAACTATAGGCGCCAACGCGGCAAAACTGATGCACACCGCTGAACCCTCCCAGTGTGGCAAAGTCCTCCACGGTGACATGACCCGCCAGCGTGGCGTTATTGGCCAGCACGGTGGCATTGCCGACACGGCAATCATGGGCCACATGCACATAGGCCATGATCCAGTTGTCATTGCCGATGCAGGTCACGCCACCGCCATCGGCGGTACCGCGATTAATGCTGCAGTATTCGCGGATGAGATTACCGCTGCCAATCTCCAGGCGCGAATCGCCTGCAGCGTGATACTTCTTGTCCTGGGGATCATCGCCTATGGAACAAAACTGAAAGATGCGATTGTTCGGGCCGATCCGGGTCGGACCATGCACCACCACGTGGGATTTGAGCGTAGTCCCGGCGGCGATTTCAACCCGGGCGCCGATGACACAGAACGGCCCCAGTTCCGCCCCATCGTCAATCCTTGCGTCCGGATGGACGATGCAGGTGGGGTGAATCAAGAGTTGGCTTCCGAGACCGTGGTTAATAAATCCGTGGAGGCAACCAGCACGTCACCGACGGACGCAGTGCCGGAAAATTTCCAGATATTGCGCCGCACGGTCTGAAACGTCACCTCCAGCAACAACTGATCGCCGGGACCCACCGGTTTGCGAAAGCGCGCGTTGTCTATGCCCACCAGATAATAGAGGACGCCCTTCTCATGTCCTTCGGTAACCGACATTTCCCCGAGAATCGCGGCCGCCTGGGCCAGGGCCTCGATAATCAATACCCCAGGCATCAACGGCTTTTGCGGAAAGTGCCCGGGGAAGAACGGTTCATTCACCGATATGTTTTTAATGGCGCGAATACGCTGCCC
>JAYUHG010000400.1:0-2867 GCA_043767195.1 Gammaproteobacteria bacterium
CGGTAGTTAAAGTGGTAGCGGCTGATAATGAAGCGACGCTTGAGATTGTGGCGCAGGTTTACAGCAGCATCGTATCGGCGGGTGTCTATCGGGCGCCGACGATTCGCGTAGCCGAGGCCGCCAAGGTCATCGAGAATACCCAGCGCGATCTGAATATTGCCCTGATGAATGAATTGGCCATGCTGTTTGCGCGTATGGGCATTGATACCATGGATGTGATGCACACCGCGGCCACGAAGTGGAATTTCATGCCGTTCTCCCCCGGGCTGGTGGGCGGTCATTGCATTGGTGTGGATCCCTATTATTTGACGCACAAGGCCAGGTTGTTGGGCCATGAGCCCGAGGTGATCCTGGCGGGGCGCGCGACCAACGATGGCATGGGGCGTTATGTGGCGCAGCGCGTGATGCAGGGTATGCGGGATTTGCCCAGCACCGGGCGCCGCCGGGTGGTGACTATACTGGGATTTACATTCAAGGAGAATATCCCTGACACGCGCAATTCCGGTGTGGCAGGTCTGTATCAGGCACTGGTGGCGGCGGGCGCCGAGGTGCAGATCCACGATGCCCATGCGGATCATGAACAGTGTAAGAGCGAATATGGTGTTACGTTGCGCGAGCTGGGCGATCTGAAGACGGCGGATGCCGTGATCCTGGCGGTGCCACACCGTGAATATTTGCAACAGGGTTGGGGATTGATGGCAAAGTTGTTGCCTGCGGGCCGCGGCTTCGTATTCGATGTTCGGTCGGGTTTGGATCGCGCGGGCCGACCCGATCAGATACTGCTGGAGCGACTTTAATGCAGTGCGGAATTTTGTCATCCCGACGGAGCCCATTCGCGCGCTCCCTCGCGTATGCTCGGGACAAGGCTCAGGGCAGGCTCCGCGAGGAGGGATCTTGCCGTAGTGACAAGTTCCCTCGCTTCGCTCGGGATGACGAATGCTTTTGGGGGTGAATGAATGAAAGTCACAATGATTGGCGCCGGCTACGTGGGGCTGGTCTCGGGCGCATGCTTTGCCGAGTTCGGCGCGGACGTGATGTGCGTGGACAAGGATCCGGATCGGGTGTCCAGCTTGCAGGCCGGGCGTATCCCCATCTATGAGCCGGGTCTGGAACGTCTGGTAGCCCATGGCATCGCCTCGAGGCGGTTACAGTTCACCACCTGCCTCGATTCAGTTCGTGACAGCGATCTGGTGTTTATCGCCGTGGGGACGCCGTCCCGACACGGTGATGGCCACGCGGATCTGAGTTACGTCCATGCGGCCGCGACCGAGATTGCCCCGTATCTCTCCGGTTACACGCTCATCGTTAACAAGTCCACGGTGCCCGTGGGCACCGCGCGACAGGTAAAGCAAACCATCGCGACCGCCAACCCGGGGGCGGATTTTGATGTGGCCTCGAATCCGGAATTTCTGCGCGAGGGCGCCGCGGTGTCGGATTTCATGCGCCCGGACCGGGTGGTCATCGGTACCGAGACTGCGCGCGCGGAAAAATTGCTGCGGGAGCTGTACCGGCCTTTGAATCTGATCGAAACGCCCATTCTGGCCACGGATCTGGAGAGCGCCGAATTGATCAAATACGCCGCCAATGCCTTCCTTGCCACGAAGATCAGTTTCATAAACGAAATGGCGGTCATCTGCGAAAAAACCGGCGCCGATGTACATGCGGTGGCGAAGGGCATGGGCATGGACAACCGCATCGGGCGGAAATTCCTGCACCCCGGCCCCGGTTTTGGCGGCTCATGTTTCCCAAAGGATACGCGGGCGCTGGTCCGCATCGCCCTTGATCTGGGTGTGCCGAGCCTCATCACGCAGGCAGTCATCGAGGTGAATGAAAAGCAGAAACAGCGCATGGTGGACAAGATCCGCGCGGCGCTTGGCGGTACGCTCAAAGGCCGTAACATCGCGGTGTTGGGATTATCTTTCAAACCTGAAACCGACGATATGCGTGAGGCGCCCGCGCTTTATATCCTGCCGCGGCTGATTGAGGCCGGCGCCGTGATCCGGGCCCATGATCCCCAGGCGTTGCGGGAGGCGCGCATGCTGTTGCCCGGCGTCCAGTTCATCGAGGACCTGTATCAGGTGTTCGATGGGGCAGACGCCGCGGTGCTGATGACGGAGTGGAATGTTTACCGCGGTCTGGACATTGAAGCAGCGGCGCGGCGCATGTCGGGCAAAGTGTTTGTGGATTTGCGCAATGTTTACGATCCCGTGACAATGCGCGCCGCGGGATTTTCCTATCACGCTGTCGGCAGACCTTGACCGACACAGGAGCAGAGCATGCAGAATCAAGTGACCAATCAAAATACGGTGTGGCATGAGCCGACGGTGTATCGGGCTAATCGGGAGCGTCTGAACGCCCATCGCAGCGCCATTCTCTGGTTCACCGGGCTGTCCGGATCCGGCAAGTCAACGCTGTCCCATGCCATAGAAGACAAGCTCTACAAGCAGGGTGTCAGAACCTACGTGCTGGATGGGGACAATATCCGCAAGGGACTGTGCAAGGACCTGGGTTTTTCCGATGCGGATCGCAAGGAAAATATCCGCCGCATCGGCGAGGTGTCGCGGCTGATGCTGGAAGCCGGACTCATGGTGATGACGGCATTCATCTCGCCGTTTCGCAAGGATCGTGATTTGGCCCGTTCACTGGTCAAGGCCGGTGACTTCATTGAGATTTATTGCGCTGCCGACCTGGTGGCCTGTGAGACGCGGGATCCGAAGGGCCTGTACAAGAAGGCGCGCGCCGGGCAGATACCGGAATTCACCGGCATTACTTCTCCCTACGAAGAACCCCTGGCGCCGGAACTGGTGCTGGAAACCGGGCGCATGTCCGTGGATGAGAGTGTGGAACAACTGTTTGGGTTCCTGCGG
>JAYUHG010000401.1:0-2866 GCA_043767195.1 Gammaproteobacteria bacterium
CAGTTCGCCGGTGGAGACTTCCCTGAGGGTGGAGATGAAACAAAAGATGACTTTGGCGGTGTTTATTTCCGGAAGTTGGAGTAAACGCGATTGAATTCCCGCGCTTTGGCTGGTGCATTGCGCCACGCTAAGACCGTCGCGGCGCACCCGTAGTAGTTGGCGCACGGCGGCCTTTTGATCGGATAGGGGACCTGGACTTTTCATTAACTTCGCCATTAAAGTTTATATTTTTCAATAATATATGCGTCATAATGCATAAGCTGCATGGTATGTGTTTGTCTCATGTTGGGCTTGACCTGGGCAGATTTTTCATTGGGTTAATCACCCCCTTGATCCCCATTTTTCGCCGGGGCGACCGAATGTGCTCCAGGAACGTAAGCCTTTCTTTTTGGGGAACTTCCCGTAAAATACCGCACCTTTTTGGGGTCAGCACGTCCGAAAACATATTCATTCTGGCATTTATCAACTGGTGGGGTCGAAACAAGATGGTAACTATTCGATTGGCGCGTGGCGGGGCAAAGAATCGGCCCTTTTTTCATATTGTGGTGACGGACTCCCGCAACAAGCGGGATGGCCGGCATATTGAACGTATTGGTTATTTCAATCCGGTGGCGGCGGGCAAGGATACCAAGCTGCAACTGGATCTGGCCCGGGTGGATCATTGGGTGAAGCAAGGCGCTCAGCCTTCCGAGCGCGTGGGTGAATTGATCAGTCGCAGCCGCAAGGCTCAAGTAGCCGCCTGAAGCCGGTAATGCCGGTCGCTGCGCCCACCGTGTCCGGCGATTCAACGCCGGTGGTGATGGGCAAGGTCAGTGGTGTGTATGGCATCAAGGGCTGGGTCAAGGTTCTGTCCCACACCCGGCCCCGGGACAACCTGCTCGATTTTGATCCCTGGTTGATTCAAGGTTCCTCCGGCTGGCAGCCGTGCCGGGTGTTGAATTCCGGCCAAAGCGGCGGCGCCTTGACGGTGCAACTGGATGTGGCGGCGACGCGGGACGCGGCGCAATTGCTGGTGGGTAAAGAGATTGCGGTGCTGCGCCGGCAATTGCCGGATCTGCCCCAGGGTCAGCATTATTGGTCTGATTTGTTGGGCTTGCGGGTGGTAACCAGTGGCGGCAGGGAATTAGGCCGTGTCACGGGCCTGCTGGAAACCGGTGCCAATGACGTGCTGGAAGTAGTGGCGGAGGGTAACCGGCTGCTGATCCCATTTGTCCCGGGTGTCGTGGTGACGAATGTGGACCGGGGAGCAGGGATCATCCAGGTGAACTGGGACCCGGAGTATCAGTAAATGTTGAAGGCTGGCGTGGTGACGCTGATTCCTGAAATGTTTGATCTGCTCACGGATTGGGGCGTCAGTGGCAGGGCGGTGGAGCGGGGATTGCTGCAATTGTCGCTGTTTAATCCCCGCGACCATGCCGAGGATGCGCACCGCACGGTGGATGATCGTCCCTACGGGGGCGGGCCGGGCATGGTGATGATGTTCAAGCCGTTGCAGCGCAGTATCCAGCAAGCGCGGGCGGCGCTGCCGGGGGCGAAGGTGCATTTGCTCTCGCCCCAGGGACAGCGTCTGACCCAGGCGGATGTGCAATCCCTGGCGCAACAGGAAGCGTTGATCCTGGTGGCGGGACGCTATGAAGGACTGGACGAGAGATTGATTGACGCCGAGGTGGATCAGCAGTGGTCCATCGGGGATTATGTGTTGAGTGGTGGTGAGCTGGCGTGTCTGGTGTTGTTGGACGCCTTGACGCGCTTGTTGCCGGGCAGTTTGGGACACGAAAGCTCGGCCAGCGATGACTCCTTTGCTAATGGCTTGCTGGAGTTTCCTCAATACACGCGCCCGGAGGAGATTGAAGGTCGCCGGGTGCCGGAGATATTGTTAAGCGGCAACCATGGCGCCATCCGGCGCTGGCGTATGAAGCAGGCCCTGGGCCGGACCTGGTTGCGACGCCCGGATCTGTTGCAGCAGCGGTCGTTGGATGCGGAACAGGAAAAGTTGTTGTCGGAATTTATCGCGGAGTTGCCAAAGGCACCCGTTTAACCGGATTCAGGAAACAGGAGTACAGGAACATGGGCAACATTATTGAGCAGCTTGAAGCGGAACAACTGAAGCGGGATATCCCGAAGTTTGTTCCGGGTGACACGGTGGTGGTGCAATCGCGGGTACTGGAAGGCACCCGTGAGCGCTTGCAGGCATTTGAAGGCGTGGTGATTGCCGTGCGCAATCGCGGCCTGAACTCCGCCTTTACTGTGCGCAAGATTTCCTATGGGGAAGGCGTGGAGCGCGTATTCCAGACCCACAGCACCTCCATCGCCAGCATTGAAGTGAAGCGCAAGGGCGATGTGCGCCGCGCCAAGCTCTATTACATGCGTGATCGCCGTGGCAAGTCCGCCCGTATCCGCGAAAAGATCCGCGCCGGGGCCGATCTGGAAAATGCCGGTCCGGAAGCAGAAGCCGAAGCGCCAGCGGAAGCATAATGTCCATGGTGGGCGCGGCGCCCATGGCGTCGCGCCCACTGATTACGTCCCGTGCCAAAGTCAGCCGCAGCCAGCGCAGACCGGGACCTTATAGATACCTTCCTTGACGCATTGTGGATGGAGCGTGGCCTCAGCGCCAACACACTCCAGGCCTATCGCTCCGATCTTCTGTATTTTCACCAATGGCTCACTGCTCACAGCAGCAGGTTGGACGCCGCCAGTGCCAGCGACATTCAAGGATTTCTGGCGGCACAGCGCGGGCGGGCGGTGCGCAGTACCGCGCGCCGGCTGTCAACATTACGCCGCCTGTATCAATATCTGCTGCGCAACGGACGTAGCACTCTTGATCCAACCGCAACAGTGTCAGCGCCGCGCCTCGGTCGTTCCCTGC
>JAYUHG010000402.1:0-2855 GCA_043767195.1 Gammaproteobacteria bacterium
GCACCCGGACGGGTACAACGGCAGCCACAAGAATGGCGGCCCCGAAGTGTGGGTGATTGATGTGGCCAGCGGCAAGCGCGTAGCGCGTCATGTGTTGAAGAACTGGGGTGTCTCCATTGAAGTGACCTCCGGCGCCAAGCCCTATCTGGTGGTGACGAACGGCGACTACCAACTGGATGTGTACAACGCCGACGATGGCCAATGGCTGCGCATGTTCGGCGACCATGCGGTGACCATGCCCATGGTGCTGCACGCGGTTCACTGATGATTTCCCTCGCCTGCGCCCTGACACTGAGTTTTATTTTTCTCGCCGCGGGCATCCACAAGGTTCGCGACATAGCCCAATTTGGCGCCACCCTCGGCGCTTACGGACTGTTACCTGGGCCGATGGTGTCCCCGGTGTCAATATTGTTGCCAGCGGTGGAATTCGCCGTGGCCGTGAGTTTGTTGCTGCCGGATGCACGGATCAACGCTGCATGGGTCGGCGCGGCAGTACTCAGCGTCTATACCCTGGCAATCGGCATAAATCTGGCCCGCGGACGCCGCGCCATTGATTGCGGCTGCGGCGGTCCGAGCCAGCAGCAGCCACTGAGTGAATGGCTGCTGCTGCGCAATGGGGTGTTGATCGGTGCCATCATCCTTGTGTCCGCATCCCCATTGACCCGGCCCAATGGTTGGCTCGAATGGAGCCTTTCGGTGTTTGCCGCAATCGTATTCGTGCTGCTCTACAGCATCTGCAATCAATTGCTGGCCAATAGCCATCACCTGATCAATCTCCAATCTTCCCATGGCTGACGCGCTTATCATTTCCAATCTGCTGCTCTGGGTCGTGGTCATCGCCATGGGTCTGGTGATCCTGGCACTGGTGCGCCAGATCGGTGTGTTATATGAGCGCGTGGCGCCCGCTGGCGCGCTGATGGTGAACCGGAAAGTGAAAGCCGGGGAAGCTGCGCCGGAACTGACCGTGACGGATTTGAACGGCAAGCCGCTGGTCATCGGCGGAGTGTCCAAATCGGGACGCAGCACGCTTTTGTTTTTCCTGTCCCCCAGTTGCCCAATCTGCAAGACGTTGTTACCGGTGATCCGCTCCGCCGCGCGCAGTGAGCGCAAATGGATTGATGTCATCCTGGCCAGCGACGGCAAGGAGCAGGATCATTACAAATTTGTTGCCGAACATGACCTCGGGCAGTTCCCTTATGTTTCCTCGGAAATACTGGGCATGTCCTACGGCGTCGGCAAGCTGCCCTATGCGGTGCTTATCGCCGAGAACGGCAACATCGTCTCCATGGGCATCATCAATTCCCGCGAACATCTGGAAAGCCTGTTTGAATCGAAACAGCAAGGTGTGGCGTCAATCCAGGAATACCTGAAATCAAGGGGTCAGAGTACTTGAAACATCGAGTTTCAAGTACTCTGACCCCTTGAAGGAGATGAGTGAAAAGTGATCTGGCTCGATAGTCTTACTGAGAAAGTATCCCGGCAGGTGGCGCGTAACACTTCACGCCGAAGTTTTCTCACCGGCCTGGGAACGCTGCTGGTGGGTGGCGCCTCGTTGCCGTTATTGCCCGTGGCCCGTGCTGCGGGTGGTCATGGCGCCAGCGGAGCTGAACGTGGCGTGGCGCCCCAGACTACCGGTGTGGAAGGTGACCCCGGTGATCCCACCACTTGTGAATACTGGCGCCACTGCGCCATGGATGGTTTCCTGTGCAGTTGCTGCGGTGGCACCCAGAAGACCTGCCCACCCGGCACCGATATGGCGCCCATGACCTGGATCGGCACCTGCCGCAATCCTGCCGACAGCAAGGACTACATCATTTCCTACAACGACTGCTGCGGCAAAACCAGTTGCGGCGCGTGTTTGTGCAATCGCAATGAGTCGGACAAGCCGCCGTATCGGGCGTTTTCCAACAACGACACCAATTGGTGTCTGGGCACTTCGTCCACGCTGTATCACTGCACCACAGCCGTGATCCTCGGAATCGCCACGCAGTAGACTCCGACGTCATGAAACAGGCGTGGCTGATGGTGTTGAGCGCGACGCTTCTGAGCACACCGGCGGCTGCCGGGGCCGCGGATTTTTCCATGACCAGCGCTGACGAAAAGCGCGCCCACGTCAATTTCCTGCTCCAGTGCGCGGCCTGCCATCTTCCTGATGGTCATGGCTCACCGGGCAAGGTTCCCGATCTACGCGAGTATCTGGGGGAATTTGCCCAGCATCCCGCTTCCCGATCCTTTATCGCCCGGGTTCCCGGCGCATCCGGCGCACCCATCAGTGATCAGGATCTGGCTGATGTATTGAACTGGATACTGATCACCATGAATGGCGATCAATTACGCGCCGAATTCAAACCCTATACCGCTGTCGAAGTGGCCAGGTATCGCCGGGATGTACTCACGGATGTGGAGCCGGTGCGCCAGGAGTTAATCAAGACTTTGGCCGCCGGGCAGTGATTTCCAGACTGTCACTGCGGGTGGCGTTGCCGCTGTTGCTGTCATCCATTGTGCTGGCGTGTGTAATTGCCTTCTATGTCATTGAAGAAAAAAGTCCGGTGATGGCCACCGGTGTTGTATTGCTTGCGGCGTTGCTCGGCGTATTGCTGGCTCGGTACATTTCCCGTCCTATCACCGAATTGACCGAGCATCTGCGTCGTATCGGCCAAGGCAAACTCGATGAGGAAATATTCCTGACAGAATTTCCGGAATTCATGCGCTTGTCTTTCGCCGTTAACAACATGGTGGAAGGACTGCGGGAAAATCTGAAATTGCGCGGCTCGTTGTCCATGGCCATGGAAGTGCAGCAGCGGTTACTGCCGTCGGAGGCGCCCAGTTATCCAGGGCTGGATCTGGCCGGGCGC
>JAYUHG010000403.1:0-6730 GCA_043767195.1 Gammaproteobacteria bacterium
CGCAATTGAGCCGCACAGTCCTCCAGTTCCGCCTGCAGCAGAGCGATATCATGGTTTGCGAATCCGGCCTGGTTCGGGAACAGATCGAACATCTCCAGCTCCCGACCGGTGGTTTCCCGGCCCGACTCTAACAGTAGCGGTGGATATTTGAGCACCGCGCCGCTTTCCCGCGCGGCTGTCGCTCCGGCATGAACCAATTCCACCAACCGGGCCAGACGCGGTGCCGCGGGTGTCCAGCATTCCAGCGCGTCATGCAGCAGGTAGTCCTGGTGCATCAGCCTGGATTCTGGCGGCGCCAGGAGATCCGGGATCACCTGATCAAGGTGTTCGCGGCAGGAAACCACCCACGCCGCCGGCACGTATTGTGGTCGGTTGTGATAATCGAGCAGCGCGACCGGATGCCCGAGAAGCATGGCTTCAAGCTGAATCGTGGACGGCGTCGTAATGACGGCATGGATCTGTTCCAGTACATCGGCCAGCTTTTCTTCCGCTGGCGACGAGTGCCTCCCAAAGGGGATTGATTTCACGTTCAAGTCCGCCGGTCAGTCTCCATACGAATTCAATTTGTCTGCCACCGATTGCTGTGTGGGCTCGTGCCCATGCATCCAGGTCGCGCAGGGATCTCCGGGTAGTCTCCTTTTGCGCGGCATCAAACCCGGGATTAGTGGCTGTGGCCACCAGCACCCGGACCGGCGCATCGGCGGCAGGGCGCAACCTCATCCGCCCGGCAAGGGCATCAAGCCTGGGCATACCAACCAATTCGCACTTGGCTGCGTTCCCCCACGCTGCCAGCACACGCGCCTGGGATCGGCCTATACACGCCACTTTGTGCGAGATTACCGGACGCATGGCAAACAGACTGCTGCCTCCTTCCGGGTACTCCCAGCTATTGCGCCATTCCAAGATGCCGTCAATGGCATAGATTGTGGGTATACCACGGCGCACCAGCCCGCGCGCGCAATCACGCAAGTCATGGCGGAACTCGTTGAAGAAAATGTGAACCGCACGCGGATCCGGGTCTGCCAAACATGCATCGGCTCCACGAATAGAGACGTTCAGGAAGCCGCGCAAGGAACTGGCCAGCGCCCCGACCTCGCGCTCGGTGCCAACGCAAACAACAGATACTTCGCCGGCAAATGCCGCTGATGGCTCAACCATGATTGCGGATCCGGCGGTACAGTCGTCTGAACAGGTGACGCAGCGAAGTTGCCGCTGCAGGCGCTGCCACAACCTGGACTTGAGCGGGACAGAGTGCCTCCCGGTTAGCATATCCCAACGACAAAGCGCGCCTGACTTCTGCGTCGCTGATACATCCGGCAGCCCGGGCGGCGGCAAAGTACTTGTGCCAGAGCCCCGCCTGGGCATGGCCGGGTACGCGCCAAGGCTGGGTGCTCAAATTGGTAAAGTGCAAGATCCGGGTGCCAGGATCACAGGCGTCAAACGAATTCCAACAGGGTGCCAAAGTCCCGACCTGAAGCGGGTAATGGCGCAGAAATGGCGCTTCCAAGCGCAAGAACTGCTCCAGCGTAAACAACCCCTGATCCACTTGGCCCAATATTTCCTCAAGCTCAAAGCTGACGCCGGCACAGTCGATCAACATGACGCTCGTCGCCCAACTATCCGGTCCATACGCAGGCACACAACGAATTGCGCAACCTTCCGTGTCCATGTCGAAGAGTGAGCCGATTTCGGCCAGGCAGAGCATGTCGGAGTCCAGCCAAATGGCCCGACCGGCATTGGCGCATAACTCCGGAATGAGAAACCGGTACAGGCTGAACTCGGTAAAGTTCCGGTATTTCACCTGCAGCGGCATCCCGGCGGATACCGGTTCACGAGACCCGCGCTCAATGGAATTGTGTGTGCCGTTGAACACGCTGATGTCCAGTTGGCGCCCACTGTTCTGTTGCAGCGAATAAATCAGCGTTTTGCGCTCTAGCAGGCTGGCCTCCCCTGATCCTATGAAGATGCGAATCGGGTCCGTGCCATTCATGATGAGCCTCGCTGATCACCAGCAATGGTATCCTGGTGTGGCGCGGTTACCAGCCCTTGCCGCCAGTGCAATCCTTTGTCGTGCTCGAGAAAATCGCCCCACACCGTTTGTGGCAGAATCTGCCCTGATGTCGAGTGTCCGTTGCTGTTACGATATTTGATTGCCGTGCGCCCTTGGGCCAAGTCCTGAACGGCGTCGGGGAATGACTCAGCGCAGCACTGCATGATGTAGTTATCTGCCCAAAAGCGCTGACGCCGAAACTCGCCACTCAGATACAGATTCATAAAACTGCGAACAAAGTCAACCGCGGCGATCTTTTTCTCATCGTAAAAAATCACCCCCGATTCAATAGACTCCCTATCACCCCGGAAAACGCCCACAGGGCGATGCAACTGCTGCGTAATAAGCGCTACCGGGAATGATCTGATTACTCGCACGTCAGCATCGAGAAATACCGTATAACCATCGAATGGCCGGCGCACCAGCGCATCATGCTGCGCTATCACCTTGCGAAACCAGCCGAACCAGCGCCGGTTAAATGGCTCCAGTGCGGTGTCGGCGGTCGCGATAATGTCCTGATTTTTATCCGCCACCGAGGCGAACTCGGGCAGAATATTGATGGGAACGGATGTTTCACTGATGCTTTCCTGGGTCAGCTCTGTGTAAACCAGAACTTGGGCATGCGGCAAGTGGGCGCGGATACTCTCAAGCAGCCGGTGTCCTGATGCCCGGTAGAGAACGTCGTCAAATGTGGTAATTATTCTCAGCACCCAGTCCGCTCCGTGGCATGCATGAATTCAAAATACCTGGCCGTGTTCGGATTGCCGGCGGATCGCAAATCAACTTCGGCGATCGGCAGTTTGCACAGTCTGAACAAACTCTGAATGTAGGCGTCGCCATCGAGCACCAATGCCTCCACTGAAACGATCCAGTACGGAATTGCTTGCTGCTGCGCAACCGCGAATATTTCGTTATAGGCGGCAAGATACTGGCTGCCGGCTAATTCATAGCTTCCCGCCACTGATGCGCGCTGCGCCACGGACGAAGCCAGGCAGGCAGCCGGGCTGCGCGATGTCACCAGCATCCGCAGCGGTCGTTTTGCCTGTGCGCAAAGACGAGCAAAACCATCCAGATCTGGAAACCGACAGTATTCCGCGCTGGAACCCGGGCGGCTTCCATGCGGCATTGACCGCCGCGTCAGGAGCGCCTTGTCACGCGGATAATCCGCCAACGCACGTACCGCCGGGCGCCACTCCCGGTGCGCCAGCAACTGCCAAACCGGATCCAGAACATCATGATGATTTTGCGCGTCGCGCGTTCCGAACACCTGCGGGTGCTGTGCCAGAATCTCGGTAACAATGCGCGTACCGGAAGACTCCGGCCCGGTAACAAGGAGCACTGGCTGCGACGTGAATGCTTCCGTGCGTGATCCGAACCCACGGAGAAATGTACGCAATTGCCGCATGATGTCAGGTCGGTTCGGGGGCATTTTCCGCCTCCTGCACGGCCACAATCCGGGTCTCCCAGGAATGTGGCTGAAAATACATGGAGGCGCCGATATCGGCTTCGCTCTGCACCAGGAAATCAACGCGTTCGACACAATCGAGTGTCGCGAACGGCGGGGCTTGGACGGTTATTTTTGCGCTGTACAAACCAGACCGCAGGCCAGTGGGCAGAAACCGCAGACGCAGTTCCGATTCGCCGACCGGCACGGAAAACTCGTGTTTGTCCAGGCGGGCCGACATGAACAAAAACGGCTCACTGCCGGCATTCAGAAACCGGATTATGGCGCCCATGCTGAGCGCGGCAAACGCACGTTTGGCGACGCAGCGTACACATATCATCCCCGGCTCCCCGGTTCGCAGCGCATTAATGATCCGCTCCTCGGCATCCCGAAGGAAAATACTGGTAATTCGCAGTTCCCGCGACGTGGAATCAGCATTCGCAGATTCCTGCCATCGAGACAAAACCGGTCCGGACCCCGGCGGTAACAAACTCGCTTCATAACGGCGCAGCGCCTCTTGAATCGTACCGTCATAGCTGACTCGACCTCCTTCAAGCAACAGACCGCGGGTGCAAGTAGCCAGCAAAAGTTGCGGATTGTGTGAAACCAGAACTAAGGCCGTGCCGTTTTCCAGCAGCTCGGATATCTTGCGATAGCATTTGGCGCGGAATGCAGCGTCCCCGACCGCGAGCGCTTCATCCACAAGAAAAATACCCGGGGCGAAATGAACCGCCACCGAAAATCCCAGTCGGGCGCGCATGCCGGAACTGTAGACACGCAGCGGCGCATCAATAAATGCGCCGACATCGGCAAACTCGACAATATTGTCAAACTCCCGGGAAATTGCCGCATCCGGAATGCCGAGCATTGACGCAAAAAAGCGGATGTTCTCGCGACCACTAAGTAACGGATGAAAGCCCGCACCAAGTTCGATCAAGGCCGCAACGCGACCGCTTACCATGATGGATCCGGCACTCGGTCGCACCAGATTGGAAATCAACTTGAGCAATGTGCTTTTTCCCGCGCCGTTGCGCCCGACGATCCCAAGCGCCTGCCCGGGCAGCAATTGGAACGAAACCCGATCCAACGCCAGAAACTCCCCCTCCTGCCGTGGCTCCGCACGCGGGGCGAGTAATGCCAATTCGCGCACCATGTCCAGCAATCCGGCGCGCACGGACTGCTTATGGTCTCGGCTGTAGAGCTTGGTTACATTTTCAACTTGCAGGGCAGCATGCATAGTCATGACTCGTGCATCCGTCAGGATCCCATGCGCTCCGCCAGGTGGCTCACCGCAAGGCGGAAAAACACAAGCATGACGAGCAGGCCCGCCAGTGCCACCAAAGCGGTGACACCGAGCGGTGCATAGGCACAGTCGCCCGCATCCAGTAAACAGCTTCGACCGGTCAAGATAAGCGGGGCCACTGGATTCAGCCAGCTCAGAGTGGCAAATGCGGCGGTTGGCGGCGGCAAGTACACGACCGGGGAAAGATACATCCACAATTGAAGCGCCAGTGCCAGCCCCCGGCGCACGTCTTGGAACAATACCACCAACGGCAACAACATCGCGCCGATTAAGGTACCCATGAGTGCCAGCAACATGACTATGCCCACCACGCGCACACTGCCCCAGGTCATGGGTGCATCCAGCCACAGCAGAATACTCAACACGACCACGGCGCGGATGACAAAGCTCACCAGACTGTCTAACAATGCAGCCAGGATAAGCGCCTCCCGGGGGAAGTGGACCTTGGTCAGTGTGAGCTGAAAATTGGCAACAAAATTTGCCGGGGCCAAGGTGGCATCGGCAAAAGTCTGCCACAACAACACCCCCGACAAGATGTACACCGGATACGCATATTGACCGCTTTCAATATGCACGGCCTGTGATGCCTGCAGCACAATCCACAATAACGCGGTAGAAAGCGGCGGGATCAGCAGCGCCAGATGACCAAACATGGATTGCCGTTGTTGAATCCTGATGTCGCGAAACACAAACACCGCCGCAAGCCGACAGGCCTGCGGCACATCGCGCAGGAATTGCGCCAATAGCGCCATCGGGTTGGCAAGTCGAGAACGGGCATCAATATGCTGTGTACCAACCGAAGTATCGGTGCCTGCGGGAAAGTTCATTTGCTCCGACCCAGCCGTCGCCTCTAATCCGGTGCCGACTTCAGATTCAATTTACCGGAAACGCTTTCCCAGAGGACCAGGTATGGCTGTTTTCCGAGCAAGGTTTGCAATTCCTTCATATTCCCGGACTCGACAACCAGCGCCCGTATGCGGCGCTTTATATAGCGCTCGGTCTTGGTCACCAGGTCGCCCAAGTTGCGCTGATCGACATTTCCGACCAAAAACAGATCAACGATTCCTGTGTCCTTGCCGAGCGCGTAATCGCCCACCAGAAGAGCGGCATCCAGATTGCCGAGCCGCTCAATAATACTATCCAGAATTCGATCCATCCCCAACGCCTTGCGGACCATGGACTGCAATTCCTGGAACAACACGTATTTTGGGTTGGCGCAATACAGAATCTGGCGGCCCTGTTTCTCGCGTGTCAGCAGACCCGCCGCATTCAGTTGCCGTAGCTCCTCGCTGACCTGACTTGGGGACGCGACGAACTCCTGTGCCAATTCGCGCAAATATACCCGCTGACCTGGATTTTGAAACAGCCGCATCAGGATGCGAATGCGCATCTTGGAGGTAATCAGGCCGGTGAATATGGAGTCCATTTTCATGCTTATCTTGTTCTATAAAACAGAACAATATAAGCACTAGATGGACGTGTCAAGAACCAGACCCCAGCGCACCCTCAGTACCGGTTTCACGCCATAAGAGAGATGATCATTTCTCGGTAGCGTGCACTTACTCTAGGCCAGGCGAACCGCTCCAGAACCGATGCCAAAGCAGCTTTGGCCATCTGGCTGGCCCGTGGGCCATTGGACAGGACTTCTACTAGCGCCCCAGCCAGTGCCTCCGAGTCACCTGGGGGCGTCACTAGCCCGGTCACATTCGGCACCACTGTGTCACGTACTGCCGGGATATCGGAGGCAATAACCGGACAACCACAGGCTTGCGCCTCAACCACAACCAAACCGAGTCCTTCAGCGCCGGTAAATGGAAATACTGCCACCCGCGCAGAGCGGAACTGAGCGGCTACCTCTTTCCGAGGCAACGCACCGGAGAACTCTATTTTTCCTCCCAAATTGAGATCCAGCGCCAGCGATTCCAGCGCCTGT
>JAYUHG010000404.1:0-6729 GCA_043767195.1 Gammaproteobacteria bacterium
ACCGGTAAAAGAATTTTTCACATGGCCCCGCTGCATCACCATTTTGAATTGAAGGGTTGGCCCGAACCGCGCGTCATCGTCCGGTTCTGGATCATCACCTTTATGTTGGTGCTGGTGGGTCTTGCGAGTCTCAAGATCCGATGATGGCTGCCATCGCATCCGATTCCCGTCGGCCTGGCATTGCGGGCGCCGCGCGTTATGACAGCGTTATCGTTGGACTGGGTCTTACCGGCTTTTCCTGCTTGCGGTATCTGGCGGGCCTGGGTGAATCCGTGGCAGTGGTGGACAGCAGGCCGCAACCGCCGTTTCTCGCCCAGGCGCGCGCCGAGTATCCCGCCGTGCCGTTACACCTGGGAGATTTCCAGGCGGAATTTCTGCATCAGGCCGGGCGGCTTGTGGTCAGCCCCGGTGTATCACTGGATGAAGTTCCCATTCGCGCGGCGCGCGATGCGGGTGTGGAAATTATCGGTGATATTGAGTTATTCGCGCGCCAATGCGCGCGACCGGTGGTGGCGGTGACCGGCTCCAACGGCAAGAGCACCGTGGCGACACTGGTACACCATATGGTGGAGCAGTCCGGGCGCAGTTGCGCCCTGGGCGGCAATATCGGCAAGCCGGCCCTGGATCTGCTTGCCGATGCGGAGCCGGACTTCTTCGTGCTGGAACTTTCCAGTTTTCAGTTGCAGACCAGCAGTTCCCTGAGCGCCGCGGCAGCGGTGGTACTGAACGTAACTGAAGACCATATGGATCGGCACCATGATTTTTCCGATTACACCTCTGCCAAAGAACGGGTTTATCACGGCGGCGGCGCCATGGTGGTGAATCTGGATGATCCGGTGGTGCGGGCCATGGCACGACCGCAACGGCAATGTTTGGAGTTCACTCTGAAGCAGCCCCTGCGCGGCCAGTTTGGCCTACAGGAGCGGAGCGGAGAAACCTGGTTGTGCCGGGGTGATGAAGCGTTGTTGGCGACCCGGGAGCTGGGTATCCGTGGTGAGCACAACTATGCCAACGCCCTGGCGGCATTGGCGTTGGGCAGCGCCATCGGTTTGCCCAAGGATGGTATGTGCCGCGCGTTACGTAGTTTTACCGGTCTGCCGCATCGTTGCCGCTGGGTGGCGCGCATTGCTGATGTGGACTGGTTCAATGATTCCAAGGGCACCAATGTGGGCGCTGCCTGCGCGGCGGTGCGTGGCATCGCCGCCGGCAGAAACGTGGTGCTCATCGCCGGTGGCGACGGCAAGGGCGCTGACTTCGCGCCTTTGGCCGATGTGGTGGCGGCCCACGTCAAGACCGTGGTTCTAATCGGCAGGGATGCGCCGAAAATTGCCAAGGCCGTGGGTCGGCGCGCGCCCATCCTGTTCGCCGCGAACATGGGCGAAGCAGTTCAGGTTTGCTCCGGCGTCGCGCGCACCGGTGACGTGGTGTTGCTGTCTCCGGCCTGCGCCAGCTTTGATATGTTCGACAACTATATGGCCCGGGGCGATGCGTTTGTCGCCGCGGTGCGCGCATTGACGCCAGGCGGAGGCACGGTATGAATCGCTTCCGTGGCGGCATGGCGGCCATCGTCGCGCGCAAGGGGCTGCGATCCTTCCCTTTGGATCCCCTGCTGACATCGGCGTTCATTGCGTTGGTGACACTGGGACTGGTCATGGTGGCTTCCTCCTCGGTGTCCATGGCGGACCGAACCTATGGCGATCCTCTGCATTTTTTCTGGCGCCAATCCATGGCTGTGGTCATCGGTTTACTGTTGGGCGGTATCGTGCTGCGTACGCCGTTGCAGTTATGGGAAAGGCTCAGCGTACCGTTGCTGGCGCTGGCGGTAATCCTGTTGCTGCTGGTGCTGATCCCCGGCATCGGGCGTGAAGTGAACGGCAGCATGCGCTGGATTGAGCTGGGGCCGGTCAATTTGCAAAGTTCCGAGCCGGTCAAGCTGCTGGTGATTGCCTATCTGGCCGGCTATCTGGTGCGCCAGGGAGAACGGGTGCGCAACAGCTTCGGCGGATTCATCACGCCAATTCTCGTGGTCACCGTGCTGGCCGGGTTGTTGTTGCTGGAGCCGGACTATGGCGGTGCCGTGGTGTTGTTTGCCACCACATTGGGAATGCTGTTCATGGGTGGTGTGCCCATGACGCGGTTCGTGGCCTGGATGCTGGCCGCCGGCGCCGTGCTCGGCAGTCTGGCCTTGCACTCTCCCTATCGTCTGCAGCGACTCACCAGCTTTATGGATCCCTGGCAGGACCCGTACAACAGCGGCTTTCAACTGACCCAGGCACTGATCGCCTTTGGCCGCGGCGAATGGTTCGGTGTCGGCTTGGGCGGCAGTGTGCAGAAGTTGTTTTACCTGCCCGAGGCACACACTGATTTCGTCTTCGCCGTGCTGGCGGAGGAATTCGGACTGGTGGGGGTGACTCTGGTCATTCTGTTGTACGCATTTGTGATCTGGCGCGCGTTTGTCATCGCCAATGTGGCCGAGCAGGGCGGGCGTCTGTACGCGGCCTATCTGGCCTATGGCATTGGCCTTATTTTCGGCATGCAGGCTTTTGTAAACATGGGTGTCAATATGGGTGTGCTGCCCACCAAGGGTTTGACCCTGCCGTTGGTGAGCTATGGCAGTAACAGCATGGTGATGTGTTGTCTGGCCATAGCGTTGCTGATCCGCGTGGAATTGGAAAACCGCGCTGTCAGGCAAAGGACATTGCCTGAAGTGGGAGCCAGCTATGTTGCTTAAGCCACTCATTATTATGGCGGGTGGCACTGGTGGGCATGTGTTCCCGGCGCTGGCGGTGGCGGTTTATCTGCGCACTCAGGGCGTACCCGTGGTTTGGCTCGGCAGCCGGCGCGGCTTGGAATCGCGCTTGGTGCCGCAGCACAATTTCCGTTTGCTCAGCGTGGACGCCGCGGCATTGCGCGGCAGTGGTTGGCGCGGTTGGCTGCTGGCTCCGGTGCGTATTCTGGTGTCCCTGGTCCAGGCCATGGGTTGGCTGTTACAGGTGCGACCGGGCGCGGTATTGGGTATGGGTGGATTTGCCAGTGGCGCCGGCGGCCTTGCCGCCTGGCTGTTGCGCATCCCGGTTTTGATCCACGAGCAAAACGCGCTGGCCGGATTGACGAACCGCATTCTCTATCCATTCGCGCGAGTGGTGATGCAGGGATTCCCGGCGACATTTCCGGCGCAGCCAAAGGTGCGCTGCGTGGGCAATCCGGTGCGCGCCGAAATCTCCAGCTTGCCGGTTCCGGACCAGCGCGGCATCGGGCAGGGTAGCGGTCCGTTGCGCATCCTGGTACTCGGCGGCAGCCAGGGTGCGCGGGCATTGAATGCGGCAGTACCCGCAACTTTGGCTTTGCCCGGCGCCACACCGGCACTGAATGTGCTGCATCAATGTGGTCCGGCACACCAGGCCGACACCGAGTCGGCCTATAAGCGGGTTACCAATGGCCATGCTGTGCGCGTCGTGCCATTTATCGAGGACATGGCCGGTGCCTACGCCCAGGCGGACCTGGTGCTGTGCCGCGCCGGTGCGCTGACCCTCGCGGAACTGTGCGCGGCAGGCATCGGCGCCATTCTGGTGCCGTTTCCCCATGCCGCGGATGATCATCAGCGCGCCAATGCCCAGCACCTTGCCGGCCAGGGCGCAGCGGTGTTGTTGCCGGAAGCGGAACTTAATCCGGCGCGCCTGGCGGATCTGATCCGTGAACTGAATGCTGATCGCAAGCGCTTGCTGGCCATGGCCATGGCGGCGCGCAGTCTGTCCAAACCTGATGCCACCCGGGATGTGGGTCGCATATGCATGGAGGTGTTGAGTGCCTGAAGCCGGCTCACATCCCATGGGCCGGGTGCGCCATGTGCATTTCGTCGGTATCGGCGGCGCCGGTATGAGCGGCATCGCCGAAGTGATGCACAACCTCGGCTATGTGGTTTCCGGATCGGACATGAAAGACAGCGCCACGACCCGTCATCTGCGTGAACTGGGTGTGCAGGTGGCCATCGGTCACAGCGCCAGGCAGGTAAACGGCAGTGATGTGTTGGTGGTGTCCGGTGCCGTGGCAGAGGACAACAGCGAAATAGTCGCGGCGCGTAACAAGCGTATCCCGATTATTCCGCGCGCGGAAATGCTGGCGGAGCTGATGCGCTTTCGGCATGGCATCGCCGTGGCGGGCACCCACGGCAAGACCACCACCACCAGTCTGATTGCCAGCCTGTTGGCGGAGGGCGGGTTGGATCCTACCTATGTGGTCGGCGGGCGGCTGGTCAGCAGCGGCAGCCATGCGCGTCTGGGTACCGGGAAATATCTGGTGGCGGAGGCCGATGAAAGCGATGCCTCATTTCTGCACCTGCAGCCGGTGATCTCCGTGGTCACCAATATTGATGCGGATCATTTGCAGGCCTATGCCGGAGATATTCATGGGTTGCACGCGGTGTTTCTCGAATTTTTGCACCATTTGCCGTTTTACGGTCTGGCGGTTGTGTGTGTGGATGATCCCGGCGTGAAAAGTATTCTGGCGAAAATTTCCAAACCCCTGGTGACTTACGCGCTGGATGATGATGCCGACTTTGTTGCTCACGGCCTGAACGCGTCCGGCTTGCAGATGCAATTCAGTGTTGCCCGTGGCGGTGAACGCGACTGGTTGCAGGTGACGTTGAATCTGCCGGGTAGGCATAACGTGCTGAATGCCCTGGCGGCCATTGCCGTCGCCACCGAACTGGGCGTGACGCGGGAGAAGATCGCTGGCGCGCTGCGGCAATTCCAGGGCATACGCCGCCGCTGCGAAGTGTTGGGCATATTGGCGCTGGACGGCAAGCAGGTGACGGTGGTGGATGACTACGGCCATCATCCCACGGAGATTGCCGCGACACTAAATGCCATCCGCGCCGGTTGGCCGGGACGCCGTGTGGTGGGCATCTTTCAACCCCATCGCTACACACGCACCCGCGATCTATTTCAGGAGTTTTGCCGTGAGTTGTCGCGCTTCGACGCAATAGTGATTCTGGAGGTATATCCGGCAGGTGAAAAGCCCATTGCCGGCGCTGACAGCGAATCATTATGCCGGGCGCTGCATGAGCGCGGACAGGTCGCGCCGGTTTTTATCAAGCAGCGCACGGAAGTGGCGGCGGCGCTTCCTGGTATCTGCAAGGACGGCGATATTTTGCTGGTGCTGGGTGCCGGCGATATCGGCACGTTTGGACATGAGTTGTTGCGCGGTCATGGGAACTGACGGAGAACTATCGTGCAGGCGGCAATGGTCCGGAACTCAACATCGGGGGCGATGCCCGTGAGCAGCATGGGCGCGGCGGAGAAACTACGCGGTCGCCTGACACGCAACGAGCCCATGGCGCGCCATTCATCCTGGCGTGTGGGAGGCATTGCCGATCAATTTTATGTTCCCGCTGATCTGGAAGACCTGCGCAATTTTCTCGCGCGGCAGGACCCCGAGATGCCATTGCTGTGCATTGGCCTCGGCAGCAACCTGCTGGTGCGCGACGGCGGTTTTCGCGGCACGGTCATCAAGCTCGCTGGCGTTTTGAATGATCTGCAATTCGAAGCCCCGGATAAATTGATCGCCGGGGCTGGCGTGGCTTGCGCCAAGGTGGCGCGATTTGTCGCGGAACAGGGACTCGGCGGTGTGGAATTTCTGGCGGGTATTCCAGGCACCCTGGGTGGGGCGCTGGCCATGAATGCCGGCGCTCACGGCAGCGAGACCTGGGATTGGGTCGAGTCCGCCGAGACGCTGGATCGCAGCGGCCGGTTGCGCGCCCGCCGGCGCCATGAGCTTGATGTGTCCTACCGGCATGTGGCGTTACTGAATGATGAATGGTTTGTGCGCGCACGGCTGATGCTGCAACCGGCGCCGGCTGGCCAGCCCGCGCAACGCATCCGTGAGTTGCTCGCGCGCCGCAACGAGACCCAACCCACGGGAGAATTCAGTTGTGGCTCCGTGTTTCGGAATCCGCCCGGCGATTACGCCGGCCGGCTCATTGAACATTGCGGACTCAAGGGTGCGCGCATGGGCGCGGCGCGTATCTCGGAGAAGCACGCCAATTTTATTATCAATGAAGGTGCCGCCAGTGCCCGGGATCTGGAGGATCTGATCAAGTTGGCGCGGGAGCGGGTGCGGTTGCAGTGCAATGTGGATCTGGAACCGGAAGTACGCATCATCGGGGAGGAGACGCAATGAGCGCCGCAAAACCGGGTCAGTTACCCAAGGTTGATCCAGTCCGCTATGGGCGTGTCGCGGTACTCATGGGCGGCACGTCGGCGGAGCGCGAGGTATCTCTCGAAACCGGCAGTGCGGTGTGCGCGGCGTTGCGGCGCGTGGGGATTGATGCGGAGGCGGTGGACGCCGGTGACGGATTTTTGCGCGGGTTTGCCAACGCCGGATTTGACCGGGTGTTCATCGCTTTGCATGGTCGCGGTGGAGAGGATGGCACGGTGCAGGGGGCGCTGACGATGTTGGGTATGCCGTTTACCGGCAGTGGTGTGCTGGGTTCGGCACTGGCCATGGACAAGGTGCGCAGTAAATGGATCTGGTACAGCCACGGATTGCCGACACCGGCGTTTGTGGAGATCAATGCCAGCGCGGACATCAAGCGCATCGTCCCGGAGCTCGGTCTGCCGGTGATGGTGAAACCCGTGCATGAGGGATCCAGTTGCGGTGCCAGTCGCGTCGTGGATGCGACCGGCCTGGATGCGGCGTGGCGCAAGGCCCAGGCGCTGGATGGCCGTGTGT